>CAZJBB010000023.1:0-25595 GCA_964543995.1 uncultured Bacteroidales bacterium | reverse complement strand
GGATACAAAACCATGCTCTTTAAGCATTATAAAGGACTGATTGTTAATTATTTTCAATGCGGACTCTATAAGTTCTATGCTTCCATAAGATTCAAAACTTAGCGTTTGAGGAATTCCTAATACCTCGGTCGCAGCAATAATCTCCTCTGAATGGCCGTGAAAAATGGCGTTTACCTCCGGTCGTTGATGATAAATTGCAAAATGTAGCATGGTTTCGGATGAAGGTTTTATACAACCTTCAACAGCAACCTGTTTTTCAGACACATCACAAGAAACCACCTTAACGAACTGATGGTTTTCCAAACGATCTTTCAGACCCATGGCAGTGCCTGTGATTATAAAAGGCATTTCGCCCGGTTGCAATCGAAAACTTAAGTTTCCGGCAGAACCTCCGGGATAAGGTGGGGCTAAATTATGTGCATGAAATTGCTGACACCAATATTTCAGTTCTTCTAATCGAGCATCATTAGGAATAGCATTCGAAAGAAAATTTACCGAAAACTTGACCCCTTCATAAATTTCACTGCTCATAATCCTAATAGTTGCTTAATGGCAGAGATGTTGGGTTGTACAATTCCTTTTTCTGTTATGATACCACTAATATATTCTGCCGGGGTAATATCAAAAGCCGGATTGAGGGCTTCGGAACCCGGTGAACACACCCTGATATTATGGTGAGTCCCATTCAAATCCGGTCCGCTTTGAAAGAGAACTTCATCCGGAGAACGAAATTCAATGGGAATATCTTTACCGGAGCTGCATTTACTATCGAAGGTAGAAATGGGTGCGGCCACATAAAAAGGAACACCCAAGGCTTTGGCTGCCAATGCTTTTTGGAAAGTTCCAATTTTATTGGCTACATCTCCATTCACAGCAATGCGATCTGCCCCTACAATTACCAACTGAATTTTACCTGTCCACATTAAATAAGCCGCAGCATTGTCAGGTATAATTACATGAGGCACTTTTTCGTTATGCAACTCCCAGGCAGTAAGCCTTGCCCCCTGCCCTCTCGGTCGGGTTTCGTCGGCATACACCTTGATATTTTTACCTTCCCTATGAGCGGTGTATATGGGAGAAAGTGCTGTACCATAATCAACAAAAGCCAACCAGCCGGCATTACAATGGGTGAGAATCCCCATGCCGTCCTTAATTAAAGAATTACCATGTTTCCCGATAGCTTGAGAGGCCTTGGCATCTTCATCCGCAATTTTTTGAGCTTCTTTAACAGCATAATCCACGGATTTCTTGCCGGCTTCATACACCTTTCTTACCGCATAAAACAGGTTTTGTGCCGTAGGTCGAGTACTTTCTATTTCTGCCAATGCCTGTTGAATAAAATCGGGAGGACTTCCTTTGGCCATTTGCAAGTATGCCTGTGCCATAGCAAAAGCTGCAGTAGCCCCAATGGCTCCGGCACCCCTCACCACCATGGTGCGAATGGCTTCGCAAGTTTGAGCATAGGTATTACATTCAATAATTTTGAATTCGAAGGGCAGTAGGGTTTGTTCAATCATTTTTACGCTTGAACCTTCCATCCAAACCGTACGGTAATCTTTTCCGTTTACTTTCATATTAGGGCAGGTGTTTTAGCAATTTGAGAATGAATTCAGGAGTTATACGTTATCTTCGGCAAACCATTCGGCATAAGAGGTAACCGTTTCACGTAACATTAAACGATAAAGTGCAATATCCGAAGGCAGTAATTTTTTAATCCTTTCAGCAAAATCTTCGAGCATATTTTCAATGGTTGGTTGGTAAGGAACCAGATGCAAATTGGCAAACATATCATGAGATTGAGCAATGAATTCCTTAGAAGCTTCTTTATTAATGACTAAAGAGTGATCAAAAATGTCAATGATATTCGTTTTAATAAGGGATTTTAAGTTACCAAAATCCATCAACATCCCATTTTCTGAAGAGTTTGAATCGTTGATAGGAGTTCCTTTTAAGGTAACAAACAACTCATACGAATGACCGTGTATATGTCGACACAAGCCTTGGTAACCCAAAAGTGCATGTGCCATTTCGAAATTAAATGCTTTTGTAATTCTAATTATTGCCATAGAGATGAAAAATAATTCAAGTGATCGTTTAATATTTTGACTGCCAAAATGATAAGAACCAAACCTCCAATAATTTCGGCATTTTTACCAAAAATGAGCTTGTGGGTATTTTTACCAATAAACAAGCCTATTAAAGTCACTGCAAAAGTAATCAACGTAAAGGAAATGGCCGCATAAAAAATATTTACTTTTAGAAAGGCCAAGCTGACACCCACTACCAAGGCATCAATGCTGGTGGCAATGGATAAGCTAATTAACACCATGAGTTTTTTGATATGAAAACTGCTTCCATTGGGGTAATTTTTGATGGATTCGTAAATCATTTTTCCACCTATTACAAACAGCACAATGAAAGAAATCCAATGACCGTATTCTGAAATGAGCTCCCTAAAATTAAAACCCAACAACCAACCGATGATGGGCATTCCCCCTTGAAATACTCCGAAAAACAAGGCAATTTTCAGAAAGTCTCTTCTATGAAAATCTTTTGAACAAGCAGAAGCAGAGATACTTACCGCAAAGCAATCCATGGATAAGCCCAAACCAATCAAAAATATTTCGAAAAATCCCAAGGTCAATAAGAATAAATAAGTTGAATCATCTTCTCGAGTTCTTCAGCATCCGTTTGGTCAAAATTTGAGAAAAGTTGACTGTCAATATCTAAGACTCCAATGATGTTGTTATGCGTGTTACGAATAGGAACCACAATTTCAGAATTCGAGCGGCTATCGCAAGCAATATGACCGGGAAACTGGTGAACATCGGGAACCACCATGGTTTTCTTTTGATTGATGGCTGCCCAACAAACACCTTGGTCTTTTGTCAACTTCATACAAGCCAGAGGTCCTTGATAGGGTCCCACCATAAGTTCGTCGTTTTTCAGTAAATACACACCTGTCCAAAAGAAGCCATCCATTTTATGATGAAGCAAAGCCACTAAAGTAGCCATTCGAGGAATGGCGTCGTTAGAGGATGTAAACAATTCTTTTAACTGGTCGAAAATTCGTTGATAACGCTGTTGTTTTTGAGCATTATTCATAAAAATAACCTTAAAGCCTTTCTAATTCAACCGTAAAGTGACGCATAATTGGAGCTTCCGACAAAATCCTAAAGCCTCTTTTTATTTCATTACGACGTTCAAATACGTTTGCTAAGGCAATGGCAATATATTCCATGTGACTATTGGTATACACCCTGCGAGGTATTGCCAACCTGAGAAATTCAAGGGCAGGGTAACGGTTTTCACGGGTTTCAGGGTCTCGGTCGGCAAGTAAAGTGCCTATTTCTACACCTCTTATTCCTGCTTCAATGTATAATTCAACTCCAAGAGTTTGAGCTATAAGTTCTTCTTTGGGAACATTGGATAAAAAACGTTTAGCATCCACAAAAATGGCATGTCCACCGCTGGGTTCCTGAAATGGGATTCCAAAATCGCGCAAACGCTTTCCTAAAAACGCCACTTGTTCGATACGGGTTTCTAAATAATCGAATTCTGTGCCTTCGTCTAAACCTTGAGCTAAAGCGTTCATATCCCTCCCCGACATTCCACCGTAGGTTATATATCCTTCAAACATAATATTAAAAACGCTGGCCTTTCTGAATAAATCTTCGCTTCGCATGCCGATAAAGCCCCCCATGTTCACAATGGCGTCTTTTTTGGCACTCATGGTCATGGCATCGGCGGTAGCAAACATTTCCAGTACAATTTCCTTGATGGTTTTATTTTCGCAACCTTTTTCACGCTTTTTAATAAAATAAGCATTTTCAGCAAATCGTGCCGCATCAATTACTACCATTTTACCATACGCATCCGCAAGTTTTTTCACTGCTTTCATATTTTCTAAAGAAACCGGTTGGCCCCCTGATGAATTGCAAGTAACGGTAATTATGATAAAGGGAATTTTTTCTAAGGGATAAGTGGTCAATACTTTTTCCAGTTTGACTAAATCGATATTCCCTTTAAAGTCGTGCATTAAAGTGGTATCAAAAGCTTCATCTATGGTGCAATCGATAGCTTTGGCTTTGCGAAATTCAATATGACCTTTGGTAGTGTCGAAATGAGAATTCCCGGGAACGATGTCCCCTTCTTTTACCAAAACAGAAAAAAGGACATTTTCTGCAGCCCTGCCTTGGTGGGTAGGCAAAAAATACTCAAAACCCAAAATGCGACTGATGGCATTTTTCATTTTGTAATACGAAGATGCTCCGGCATAACTTTCATCTCCCAACATCAACTCCGACCATTGTTTATCGCTCATTGCCCCTGTGCCAGAGTCGGTAAGCAAGTCTATAAATACTTGCTGGCTTTTTAGATTAAAAAGATTGTAGCGAGCGTCCTTAATCCACTGTATTCTTTGTTCTTTGGAACTCTTGTAGATAGGTTCCACCATTTTTATTTTATACGATTCCGAAAAAGGTAATTCCATGAAAAGAAATTTTAATTGTTAAGACTTAGTGTAAATTAAACAAAAGAATCAAGGACTACTGAAAACAGTCGCGGTTTTTAATATTTTTGTATGTTCTTTTCACTTATTAGGGTTTTCATTACAAAATTAACAAATATAAATTGAAATCCAAATTTTCTTTCATTTGATTAAAATCAATCTAAATTAATGAAATACAAACTGTTACTAATTATCATCTTGCTAAGTTTCAGTAGATTTTCGCTCCTTGCAAATTTTGAAACTTATTTTTACCCTAAAACCCTGAGGGTAGATTATTACCATAGCGGGAATCAATTCCAAGAATTGTATTCAATTGATGAGCTTATAGAAGAGCCTTTTTGGGGTGGCTCTCAGACAAACTTAATTGACAAATTCGATTTTGGGAAGTATAAAGTTTTGGTATTCGACACCACTGAAAACAAATTGATTTACTCAAAAGGATATTCTACCCTGTATGCCGAGTGGGTGGACACTAAAGAAGCCCAGAAAACCACAAAATCTTTTCAGGAAACCTTTTGCCTGCCTTTTCCTAAAAAACCGGTTCGCTTAGAATTTTATAGTAGAGATAAAAAAAACAAATGGCACAAAAAGTTTACATATATCGTTGACCCATTGAGCTATTTTATTCGAAAAGACTTAAAATTTCAGTATCCGGCATTTTTGATAAGTGGCACCAATAAACCGGAAAGAAATTTAGATATTGTAATTGTCCCGGATGGGTATACTGCCAATGAAATGGAAAAATTTCATAACGATTGCAAACGGTTTAGTGAAGTGCTTTTAAATTGCAAGCCCTATGATGCTTATAAAAACCACATAACTATTCGGGGGATAGAAGCACCTTCCTTAGAAAGTGGATGTGATTTTCCGGGTTTGGGAATTTGGAAAAACACTTTAGTCGGAACTAGTTTTTACACCTTCGATTCAGAGAGATATCTGATGACCACAGAGAATAAATCCCTGCGTTCCGTGGCCGCAAATGTTCCTTACGACGAAATCGTGATTTTAGTAAATACTGATCATTATGGAGGTGGTGGAATTTATCATTTCTATTCCACATGCAGCAGTGATAATGTTTATTCCGATTATATTTTCACTCATGAATTTGGGCACGAATTTGCCGGTTTAGGCGACGAATATTATAATTCTGAAGTTTCGGTACAAGATTTTTACCCTCTGGATACCGAACCCTGGGAGCCCAACCTCACCACCTTGATAAACTTTGAAAGCAAATGGAAAAAAATGTTGGACAAAGGCACCTCCATTCCAACCCTGATAAGCGAGGAAAGTAAAACCAAAGTGGGCGTTTTTGAAGGAGGAGGATACATGACCAAAGGTGTATTCCGACCCTTTTATGATTGCTCAATGAAATCCATAAAATACAATGCTTTTTGCCCGGTTTGTCAAAAAGCCATCATCGAAATGATAGAATTTTATTCCGAATAAAATTAATCTATGAAAAACGATTCATGGTAAGGAAAAACTTCGGCAAGCTCCCCCGAATAATAAAACTCATAAGCCAAACGACCAAAAGTATAAATCTTGTCGTTGATATTGATATGAGAACCTCCTACTGAAGGATTGGCTTTTGGTTGCGAAGCAATAAAACCTACATTAAATAAAGTAGCTAAAATTTCCTGGCGATTTGAAATGTCAAAACCGGCTTTTTTCCATTGATTCCTCACTTGCTTCATGAAAATAGCCGCATATAAATAGGAATAATAATGATTATGATAATTGGTTAATCGGTTGATTCTTTCGCTTTCAGGATCTGCAGTTTTAAAATCGAGTAATTTTTCATACTTTTTTCCTAGGTAATATACACTGCTGCTGTCTTTTAAGTATTTTTCTATGGTACGGGCGGTGGCTTCTTTAATCCCGGTGACGCCCAAAGAAAATTGGGTTTCGGTAGACAATATTTTTAGTGGTCCAATCACCTTTTTAAACATTTCTCTCTTGGAATTGAACAAGCGAATTTGCTCTCCCACCAATACAGAAACTATAAGCCTGTTTTCGACCCCGGTTGCTCTGGCTGCAGAATCAATGATGGCCGTATCTTTAATTACCGCATATTTAAAATCAGACCATTCCGATATATTCATCCATTCGAAAAGGTTGAGCTTGCTAATGGAGTCGGTTTTGGCAAGAATGATTCTGTTGCCTTCTTCTATCCTTTTATTGTAATCGGCATTGGATTGCATATATTGGTTTACCGCATCCAACATGCGTTCTGCAATTTTCCAGCTCTTATGAGACCCGGCTGCTTTTACGATCAATTCGGCATTTAATGGATAAAAACGGCTTAACACGCCGGCTTTGTAATATTGTAACGCCAGCTTCATGGCATTTTCAACCTTTCCGGAACAATCATCATTATAAGCCTCTTTTTTAGAGATATCCTGAAAATAGCGATCATTTACATCTACATGTCCGGGGTCGTTGGTAAGGTGCAGCTTAATCGCTACATAGGTAGAGGTAAGCCCAAATCCAATCAAGGCAAATCCGATAACCACCACATACGCAGTTACTTTGAGTGCCTTTTTAAATTTTACAGTCATAGGTTTTTGAAAATTTTTGCAAAGGTACACTTTCTAAATTCTCATGATAAAAAAAACTGCATTTTAAACAGTTTATTCTTTATAAAACAGTCCTTTAGCGTGTAAGCAAACTATCGTTTTGAACTTTATCGAAGTCCATTTCTTTGACCAATCTCCCGCTTTCGTCCCAAAACTTCCAAATTCCTATCCTCTTGTCCATTTTATAGGAACCCTCATAATATTTTTTCCCGTTGGGGTGATAAACCGTTCTTAGGCTATCATTCATCCCATTTTTGAAATAGCCCTCACTCCACTTTTTTCCATCTTCGAACCAGGCAGTCCAAAGACCATTACGCAAATTATCCGTAAATCCGCCTTCCATTTTCTTTTTATGGTTGGGATGATATTCTATTTCTTTTACCAAATTTTCTTTACCTTCCGTAGAGAAAAATTGCTCTTTCTTGGGCTTGCCATCAGGAAAGGTTTCTTTCACCACCTTTTTAAGCTTTTCTTTACATGAAAATAAAAAAATCAGTAAAAGGAAAGCACTGAGAATGGTGCTGAGTTTTTTCATAGGAAGTGGTGGTTTATTTCTTTTTATACTCTTCATTCAGCTGCTTTAAAATGTCTTTGGTAATATTATGTTTTTCGTTTGCAAATAAAATACCTCCCCCTTTCGAATACCCTAGAATAAAATCGAACTTATTGTTGGCGTTAAAGCGATGCACTAAATTGATGATGCTGTCCTGAACACGAATGTTCATCTCCAGTTCCTGTTGGCTCAATAATCGGGTGTATTTTTCACTGAGCTCCATAATATCCTGACGCTCTTGCATTAATTTGCTTTCTGCATTTTTGGCTTGCTCAGTAGATATTAGATTTTTTTGAAGATTATTTTGGTAATTTTTCACTTTCGTTTCAAAGGCTTGTTGTCGAGAACTCACTTCTGCTTCCAAAATAACTTTTTTCTTCTCTAAATCCCCTTTTAAGGATTTAACCATGTCATAGTTGTCAATTAAGGTATCTGAGTTTACAAAGGCAATATTATTTAAGCTTCCACCTTTGTTGGATAAAGCACTTGAACTATCGTCTTTAGTGCCTTTTCCAATAAAAAAAAGCAGATAGAGCACCGCAACTGCAAACAGCAGCACTCCATTCAATAACAAACTGATACGCAATCGCTTACTAATACTATTGAGAATGGTGTTATCCATTTCTACACTCTTTGGAATATCGAGTGGCATTTGTTGTTCTTCCATTATGATAATTTATATTAAACATTAATTCCCGAGTTCCGACATAAATTTGATGCGCACCAAACGGACTTCTTCTTCGGAATATTCATCTTCACCGAGTTCTTTTAAAGCATCATCAATGGAATCGGATTCTGCCTCTCTGAAATATTCAAAAATTTCTTCTTGATGGTAAGGATCCACAAATTCTTCGAGATAATAATTCAAGTCTATTTTGGTACCTGAGGCTACAATGCTTTCTATTTCGCCTAATAAATCCTTTAATGTGAGCGATTTAGCAATTGCGATGTCCTCAAGTCCGATTTTTCGATCGATATTTTGAATGATATACACCTTTAATCCGGATTTGTTTACCACGGATTTAACCACAAAGTCAAGAGGGCGCTCAATTTCATTTTCCTCTACATATTTAGCAATCAATTCAATAAACGGCTTTCCATATTTAATGGCTTTACCACTACCTACGCCGGTAATTTGGTTTAACTCTTCTAAGGTAATGGGGTAATGAATGGCCATATCTTCCAAGGAAGGATCCTGGAAAATAACAAATGGAGGTAAATTTTCCTTTCTTGCAATTTCTTTTCTTAAATCTTTAAGCATAGAAAACAAAGCCTTATCTGACGCACCTGATTTACTGGCTCCCATTTCGGTGAAAAATTCTTCTTCTTCCGAATTCTCAGGATCGTGGTCTTTAGTAAACATCAATGCATAGGGCTTCTTAAGGAATTTTGATCCTTCATTCGTCAACTTAAGGATGCCATAGCTCTCAATATCTTTTAAAATAAGTCCTTCAATAAGCATTTGTCGAATAACCCCATTCCAAAAGCGGTCGTTTTTGTCATCGCCTTTACCGAAATTCTTAAGCTTGTTATGCTTGTATTGTTTTATTTGAGAAGTGGCTTTTCCGGTAAGAATATGAATAAGATGCTTGGATTTAAAAAGCTGCTTTACATCCTGTATGGTTTCCAGCATGGCAATTACATCGTCTTTAGCATCAAATTTGGTTTTAGGATGCAAGCAATTATCGCATGAGTGGCAATTATCCTCTTCATATACTTCCCCAAAATAATGGAGCAGTTGTTTCCTTCTGCAAACGGTTGATTCAGAATAAGAAACCACTTCGTCGAGCAGCTGACGGGATATTTCTTGCTCCGAAACATGCTTATCCTTATTGAATTTATCCAATTTATCAATATCGTCTAAACTGAAGTAGGCTATACAATTTCCTTCACCATCGTCACGACCTGATCTTCCGGTTTCTTGGTAGTAGCCTTCTAAGCTTTTGGGAACGTCGTGGTGTATTACAAAACGCACATCCGGTTTATCGATACCCATTCCAAAGGCTATGGTAGCCACAATCACTTCTACTTCTTCCATCAGGAATTTATCCTGGTTGGTCACCCGGGTAATTGAATCCAATCCGGCATGATAGGGTAAGGCTCTGATGCCATTCACCACTAAAGATTCAGCAATTTCTTCAACTTTTTTTCTACTTAAACAGTAAATGATGCCCGATTTACCGGGATGATTCTTAATATATTTTATGATGTCTTTTACCACATCATTGTTTTTCGTCCGTACTTCGTAATACAAATTGGGACGGTTAAAAGATGCTTTAAAAACTGTGGCTTCCGACATATTAAGGTTCTTTAAAATGTCTTGCTGAACCTTAGGCGTTGCGGTAGCCGTTAATGCAATTACGGGTACATCGTGACCAATGGCTTGGATGATAGGCCGAATACGTCGGTATTCCGGTCTGAAATCGTGTCCCCATTCCGATATACAATGTGCTTCGTCGATAGCGAAAAAAGAAATCTTGATTTCACGGAAAAACTCAATATTTTCTTCTTTGGTTAAGGATTCGGGAGCCACATATAAAAGCTTGGTTTTTCCGCTGGTAAGCTCGCTTTTTACATGTTTAATTTCACTTTTGGAAAGCGAAGAATTTAAAAAGTGAGCAATACCTAATTCTGCACCGAAATTTCTTATGGCATCTACCTGGTTTTTCATTAAGGCAATTAATGGAGAAATTATGATAGCTACCCCATCTTTCATTAATGCCGGTAATTGATAGCATAATGATTTTCCTCCACCGGTAGGCATAATTACAAAAGCATCTTTCCCTTCCAATAAATTCAGGATAATTGCTTCTTGACTCCCTTTAAAATGATCAAATCCAAATATTTTCTTAAGAACTCCGTGTATTTCTTTGGTGTTAATAGCTGTGTTGTCCATCAAGTGATTTTTATAAAAGCCTGCAAAGGTAATTTTTTGTGATACATTCGTTCAATACAAATTTATATTTTTTTATTGGGTTAAAGTCAAGTTTTTTTACAAAAATCTTTTCAGAAATAATTTCGTTGCCAAATTCAAGAACAATTGAGCATTTCAGAGCTCATTCAAATTAAAAAGAAAGATATATAAAAGGCTGTGAATCTGCACTATAAAACTGATAAATAAACAAAATAACAACAAAAAGCAATACAGACTTTAAGATCCAATGCAATCGTGAAAAAAGATTAAAAAGTCCGGAATTCCATTTTAAAGGTAAAAAATGGAGCAAAAATCCTAACACCATAATCAAAAAAGGATATAAATATAATTCTATCCACTGCCCTGAAACTGAAAAATCCATTTTTGAGAAAATCATTCTATAGGAATCCAAAGCCATACTCATGTTTTCTGATTTAAACAAAACAATAGAAAACACAATAAAGTGGAAGGTGATAATGATGCTTACAAAACGATACAATGCAGCCGGGACTTTCGATTTCACTAGCGTTCGAAGGGACTGGCTGGCTATGTCCCAAGCCAAAGCAAGCCCATGAAGGCAACCCCATATAATATAGGTCCACTTAGGTCCATGCCAAATACCCGAAATAATAAAGGTAATCATGATGGCCATCATGGTTCCAAAGGTTTGAAAGCGCCTAAATCCAAAAGATAAAGGATAAAACAAATATTCATTTAACCATCGAGACAAACTGATATGCCAACGCTTCCAGAAATCGCTAATATTTTGAGCCACAAAAGGCTGGTTAAAATTATGCTGAAAATTGAACCCCAGCAGCAGCGCTAAGCCTAAAACGATATCGGTGTATCCGGCAAAATCTGCATACACCTGAAGGGTTCCCCCATAAGCTGCCATCAAATTTTCAAATCCTGTGAATAAAGTGGGAGAACCATATACCCTGTTTACAAAGTTAACTGCAAGAAAATCAGCAATGACTACTTTTTTAAATGCCCCCATAAGGATAAGAAAAAATCCACGATTCAGATTGAAAGCGGTAATTTCGGATATTTTATTCAATTGAGGCAATAAATCTCTTGCACGGGTAATGGGCCCGGCAATGATATTTGGGAAAAACGAAACATAAAGCAAATAGTTACTGAACTTATTTTCAGGAACTTCGATGCTGCCATAATAGATATCGAAAATATACGACAGTGATTTAAACATATAAAATGAGATCCCAATGGGCTGCAAAATATTCAATATAAAAGGAGTGGTATCCGGAGAAAAAACGCCCATCCAGGATTGCACAATGAAGTTGAAATATTTAAAGAATCCTAAACAACCGATATTGATAAATAAGGAAAGGAACAACAGCCCTTTTCGAGACGACTTAAGCTTTGCTTTGCTCATGGATTTCCCGATTAGGAAATCGGAAGCAGCCATAAAAATCAACAAGAATACAAAGGCCTCCCCCATTTTATAATAGAAAAACAAACTGAAGCACAGCAATAGTATATTTCTAACTTTCAGATTGTTTACAAAAAAGGAATACAAAATATAAAACGAAGAAAAAAGCAAAACAAACAATACCGAATTGATTATCAGTGGGTTTGTTGATTGATAGGCAAATATTTCAAATACTTTTTCCATTTTATTTAACTTTCAGCTTCATCCCGGGATGTAATTTGTCGGAGGTCAATGCGTTTATTTTCTTTAGCTCTTCAACAGTGATATGATGCTTTTTCGCAATCCCAAATAGATTATCCCCTGCCACCACTTCATAACTCTCTTGAGATCCTTTTGACATTTTGTTTTTTGTAATTTTTGCTTCAGAAGTAGGTTTTACTTCTTGCTTTGAATCTACACCCAAAGACAGTCTTTGTCCAAGATGTATTTTTTTCTTTTTCAAATGGTTCCAGGCACAAACTTGCTTAACCGAAACATGGAATTTTTTAGCAATTTTCCCAAGTTCATCCCCTTTCTTTACCACATAAAATCGGGTTTCTTTTTCGATTTTCTCATTTGAGATTTCCTTTTTATTCTCACCTCTTTTTCCATCATTTGTATTCAATGAGTCATTCTCCTTTTCAATTTTCGAATAATCAGCAATGGAAGCATTTAAGCTAGGGTTCTTAATAAATTCCGTATAAGAGTTAAGGATGGCATTAAACCAAAGTTCAGCTTTTAAATAATAGCCTTCGTTGGTCAGGTGTACCTTATCTTTTTTGGCCAATCTGCTTTTCAGCCATTTCATCATGGAAGTCGGCCCTCCGGAAATATGATAATAATCGTAAAAAGCACAATTGCTTTCAAAAGCTACTTTCCGAGTTAAGTCCGAAAATGCCTGACAGGAAATGATATCCTTTTTCCTATAATAAATATCTTGAGAATTGGTAACAATAATGGATGCCAATGGCAATGCTGTCTTGATAATCCCTATTATTTTTTTTAAGTTGAATTCCAACTCTTCGGTCTTAAAATTCATGCGATAAAAATCATTCGCACCCAAATCTATGATTACCAAATCAGGATTGACATAAGGAAGCTGTTGACTTAATAAATTTTGATGCAATATGCTTTTATATCCGGCCCCATTGATTCCCACGCTATTATACAAGATTCCTCCATCATTGATGCTTTCTATTTGCAATCCATAGCATTCGAAAAACCGCTGTGAACTATCGGTTTTATTCATAAAAAACTCCAAGGTATCGGTAGCCTGAGAAAGGTTGATTTCAATAAAGGGTTTTTCTCCAAAGGTATCTTGTTCTATATATAAAGGAATATCGGAACCCGGACTTCGCATTTTAAGGCTAAAACTTTTAGGCGATTTTTTTATAAATAACTTAATGGTTCTGAACTCATTGCGATTAACTCCTTTAATAAAAACAATTTTAAAAGAAGCCGTGGAGTCGTAAGTACGAATAGTGACCCCACTGATGCCCATGTCCAGTGAACTTTCTTCTTCAAAAATATTTCTCGAATAAATCCAACTGCCTTCACAAAACGTTCGATAATCCCAAGCGGCATGCGTTTTAGCTGCTTTATAGGGAAAAACCATGCCTCTGCCTCCGTATCCAAACATTTCCTGTATCTTATTACGCAGTCTTCCGGTAAATATATCGGCCTGCAAATGAGAGTCTCCAATATGCAATACTTTGACCCTTTTCTCTGCCGACTTAGTTAATTGATTGAAAAAATGAGAAATAGCACTTGGATTTTGCCATTCTATTTGATTTTGACCATAATGGATAAATGGATACGAAGTGCTGTACCCTTTCCATTTCTCAATATAGGATATGTTTATTAAAGAGTCATTTTTCCCCGGAGAAAATGAATTCGCAATGGCTTTAAAAGAGAATCCATTCAGCAACAACAAAATACCGAGAGTAATTGTGGTGAAATGGCTTTGTACTTGTTTCATGAGCTGATCTTTTTACGAAACAAATACAAATTATACTCCACCATCAAAGCGTTAAAAAGCTTTTCGCTAATCAGTTTTTGCCCTTTTAGGGTTAAATGTCCATCGGGGGATGCCAAGCCTTTATCAGTCCAAGTTAATATGGCATTTTCACCACCCATAATTTCATAAAGATCCCAAAATGCACAGCCTGCTTTTTCAGCTGCCCGTTTTTGGGCATCTCGTATTTGAGGCAACATCTCGTAGGATTCATATTTTCCCTTAACAGTATGCGCCATATCTCCTGCACCAATCACTAAAACAGAAGCATGAGGAGCACTTTCTTTGAAGCGTAAGAAAAGTTTATAATACAATTGTTCTAAAGTGCTGCATTCTTTTTCGTTTTTAATATAGGGAACCATATTGGCACCATATTGAAACACAATCAATTTGGTGTTTAATTCCAGCATTTGCTTCGAAAGAAACCCTTTGTTGATGTTCAAAAGTCCATCTCCTGAATGGCCTCTAATGGCATAATTATCCACTTGAACCCCTTTTTTGCCATCCAACAAAATTCCATAAAAATCGGGGCTGACTTCAGCCGAAAATTCAATTTTAAAAGCCAAGGGGTTTCTTGGAAGTGTAATCTTATGAATACAGAAATCCATGTTCGGTGGCAAGGTTTCCGAAGTAATAATTTCGGATGTCTTTAAATCCACAATTTGGATTTCGCATGGGCTAACCGAATTTCCATACATCAATGCTAAGGTGTCATAAGCGTTTTGTAAATGGTAGGATACCCAAGCATTGTTCTCGGAGGAATGCTTACCATGCTTAACTATCTCTTTGGTTTCGGACTCGTTTCCGTCCAATTGAGTGGCACTGTACTTGCTAAATCGGAAAGTAAGCCCCGACAAACCATATCTATTGGTTTTGGCATGGTTATGAAAAACGGTATATCGCTGCCAATTTTCACTAGCACTGCTAACATAGTCAATACTGGTGGCAATATCCGTCAAAGGCATATAACCCAGACCACGCCCACCAAATTTTTGCTGAAACTTTTGACGGATAAAGCAAGTCACTCTATCGCCTTCTAATTGAGAATCGCCATAATGGGCAATTCGTAAGGATTTTGGATTAATGCTATCGCCAAGGGAATTGAAAAATTCATCCAGAAAAGTAAAATTTAGGGTGTCGTTGTTGTAAATAAAAGCTTCCGTTTTCTTTTTGTTAAGCTCCGTGAACTTATCCTTGGAATAGGTAAGTGAAATATTCACCGAATCTTCCTTTTCATACTTATTTATCAAGCTATCAGCCATCTGATTTTGATTCACCTTCCCAAGATTGCACAACTCGTCCCAACTGATGAAACGGAAAAATGAAAGCTCAGTTCCTTGAAAAGAAACAAAGAGGGAAAAACCAATAAATATTACATTGAACAGCAGGATGATGCGTGCTATTTCAAAAGATTTCCCTTTCACCGAATCCTTTTATTAAACTTTGGATTGAATAGCTTTGATTAAATCACCCACATGATCCATGCGAATCACTTCCCTTAAATTAAATTTTATATTAAACTCATTTTCAACAGCATGTATCAAGTCCATGTGATTTAAAGAGGACCAGTTCTCCACATCGTTTGCAGTAGTACTTTCTGAAATTGAAATATTGGGGTCTTTAAATATTTTTTGGAAAATAGGATTGAGTTTACTTACAATTTCTTCCATGTTTTTATTATGATTTTATAGGTAATTCAAGTAGTAAGCGGATGTTCGAAGGCAAATATTCTAATAAAGCCGTGTCGCCTATCACTTTTGATCGAAAGCTAAAACCTGACTTTTGGTAGGCAGCTAAAGCTTCTTTATTAGATTCGGCAAGAATGATTTGCGCTTTATTCAAATCCGGCTTTTTAATGAGCTGATTCTTAATATGTTGTTTTAATAATTCCCTAAAAATTCCTTTCCCACGAAATTCGGGCAAGGTAAATACAGATTCTATTTGAAGGGTCCCCTTTTCTCTTTCAATACTCATGGTCTTCAGGAGTTCGCTTTTTTCGGCCCCTATTTGAAAGTTTATTTGAGGAAAATATTCTCCCAGCAAACTGCCTGTAATGATGGCAGACGACATCCCTTCGAATCCTTCAATCCAAGTGCAGCAAGTGCCCACATTTTTCCCTTCGATAGCAGCAATTTGAAATCCGGAAACACAAAGTTGCTGACCTTCAAAATCTTCGGAGAGGATTTCTTTTAAAGCTGTTTGTAAATTTTCGAGGGATAAATCAAATAAAGTACAATAACTTATTTTATCAGAGCCGCTTTTTTCAGCTTCGATAATGGCCTGTATGATAAAGTCAACATCTTTAAAAGTGGCTTGTCTGAAAGTAAGTTGAGGCATATTTTAGGATAAAAAATTGTGCAAAAGTACGCTTTTAAATAGCATAAAAAAATAAACCGATCGAATGACCGGTTTATTTTTTATTTGTGTGAAAAATGATGATTACATGTATATGGTAATGGTAGTGGTACCCCAACTTACGGTAGCAATATTATCACAAGCTCCGGTGCCATAATCAACTGTAATGGTAGGATACCCGGCATTTACAATTTCTAAGGAGCCCGATTTGATGTAATAACACATCATTCCCCAGCTTAATGGGTTAATGATGTTCACGGAAAAAGCGGCTCCGTTGATGTCGGTTCCATTGGATGAGCCGGTTACCAAATACTCATCGTCGAAAGGATTCATCCAGGTGTTATAACCTGCTACAAATTCATTTTGGCGAGTCGAAGTCCAGCTAATGGTTCCTTGTGTGGAGGTTACACTGCCGTTGGTAACAACCACCGAATAAATGGGATGCCCAGCAGAATTATGCCCTAAGTTGGTAATGGTTTGGGTTCCGGTGACATGATAATCCACATTATTAATGGTTTCGTAGAAATTATCAAAAGTAGAAATCACATGGCATGTTGAATCTAGGTAAGGCTTGTCAATAGTAGAAATGATTTTACCGCTTCTTGTTCTCCCATCACTGCAAAGACAATGGTATCCAAAATCCATAGAATAGGTGTAAGGATAGGTAGATCCTGTAATGGTCAAAGCAGGGCAAGTAGCTGAATCGCTGCTTTTTGCAGTTTTCATTTTGTTGTCAACTTGTTTGAAAGCGCCCCCAAAAACAGATTCTGCAGTTGAATTATCCGTTGCAGCACGATAAGAAGGGGTTTTAGTAGTTTCTTTTTTACAGGACACCAAATAAGCACTTGCGCTTGCAAAAATGAATGCAATTGCCACAAAAATTCTTAAACTTTTCATAATGATTGTTTTAATGGTTATAATAGACTAACGTTAAAATAAGTTAATTAGTATTTTTAAGGTTAAAGCCTTGAGTCACAAAGGTAAAAATAAATTCTTTCAAAATTACAATTCCTGAAAAAAAGGTATTTGCTGTAAAAGTTCAATCTTTTGCGAAGCATGTTGAGGTTTAATGGAAAGCATATAGTGTTTAAGCCCATTGGAAATGAGCAAATAAGGAACATTCAAAGTAAAATTGTAACGAGAAACTTGTTCTAAAATTTTCTGTGTTAAAACCACCTGTTCCGATTTACACTCAACCAACACCAAGGGTTGAGCTAATGAATTGAAAATGAGTGCATCGCATCGTTTTTTTTGTCCATTAAATGTTAAACTGTATTCAACGGCTATTAAAGAAGTAGGATATCCTTTTTCCTTGACCAGAAAATGTAAAAGATTTTGCCTAACCCATTCTTCGGGGGTAAGTTTTACAAATTTGCGACGAAAAGCATCAAAAATTTCTTGTACTCCATTCTTTTCCTGAAAAGAGAAGGTATAGTCCGGAAAATTTAATGGGCTGTGCATTTCTTATTCACTAAATAAATTAACTTTGTAAAGCGCATTCAAAGATAATAAACAATATGAACTCCTATCCTATTCAAAAAACTGAAACTTTACATGCTGTGATTCATGCCTGCGATGTGTGCTATGTTGCCATGGTGGATGAAAATCAACTTCCTTATGTACTCCCATTTAATTTTGCTTTTGATGGGGAGTTCATTTACCTACATTCGGCTCCGGAAGGCAAAAAAATCGACATCATAAATAAAAACCCCAAGCTTTGCATTGCTTTTAGCACCGGACATGAGCTGTATCGTCAGCACGAGGATGTGGCATGCAGTTGGAGTATGAAATTTCAAAGTGTCATTGTATCAGGAGAAAATTCCTTTATTGAGACTTACGATGAAAAAATTCGCATTTTGAACATGGTTATGAAAAAATATTCAGGAAGAGACGAATTTAAATATAGTGCCCCGGCGGTAAACAATGTGAAGGTATTCAAAATTAAAATAACGGAAATCACAGGTAAGCAGAGAGGTTATTGATGGGGAAATCGAACTTTTAGGATGTTTATTAAAACAAAAAAACACTAATAATAATCTCTTTTTTTTGATAGTAGGAAATATGCTACATTCCACTTTCCGACTTTTCACTTTACATATTTTCAATTTCTATCAAGAAATATAAGCGTCTTTACGATGGGCTATTTTGAATACGCAAATTGTAATTATGTCGTCATTCACAACATACAAAATTCTGTAATTACCGACTCTAATTCGGTATTCATTCATACTACCGGACAGTTTTTTACTTCCATAGGGTCGAGGGTTTTCAGAAAGCAGAAGAATGACTTCACGAATTTTTAATACTTCGTTCCGAGGCAAGCGTAGAAGTTCTTTCTCAGCCTTTTTCTTAATTAAAAGGGTGTATTTCACTTGAGACCGATTTTTTTCATCAGCTTTTTGTTGGTTTCCTCCCAAGGAATATCCTCATCTTCTAATCTGTCTTGTATCAGAAGCCTATCTTTCATGTCTTCAATTTGCTCGAGCAAAGACTGATATCTTTTTAATTCGATAACCACGAATGGATTGCTCCCCTTAACTTCAACTGAAAATGGAATTGCTTTCATAAACCTTTTTTTTACAAAGTTATAAAATTTTATATGAGTTATTGGTCAATATTAAGGAAAACATACACTTACTTTTTGATAAAAGTAAGAATTGAGGCTTGAATCAAGAAATCATCACTGCTTAAAGAAGCCAAGAAATTCCCTATTCAATAACTATTTTCTTGGAAACGATCTCTTTCCCTACAATTAGACGAACCAAATACACGCCTTTATTTAGACCCAATGACGAAACATTAAAGTCTAATTGCTGTTTTTGAGCTTGTAAATCGCCTTTAAAAAGTTCTTTGACACACTTCCCTTCTATGTCAAATAAGGAAATACTCACGTTGGAGGGAGCCTTCAATGTAAAGCAAACTTTCATGGTATTTTTAGCCGGATTGGGTAAAACGCTCACTTCAAATTGAAACCCAGGGCTTTCAATTCCTGTCCCCTGCATGTTTAAAAAAACCATATCGGCTGAATTAAAACAAGGGATGATTAAGGTGTCGTTCACTGAATTGTATAATATATCCGCCGGACCATCATAACCGGAAGCGATTACCGTTGGAGTTCCTGAAAATGAGTTGTTGTATTTATAAATAGAATTGGTAGCCCAACTGGAAATATAATAATTACCCGAAGGGTCTTTGGCAATCCCATCCAAATTTGAAAGGCTGGTGTTTACCCAAGTAGAGATTACACCCGTAGACAAAGTAAGGGTTTGTATGGGAGAATTCATCCGATAAGAAACAAAAATCAATCGGTTGGCCGCACTATCGAGCAGTATGCCATTGGGGGCAATGATTACAGAACCGGGGTCATTGATGGCTGTTGCCTGTAAAGTCGATTGGTCTATTTTATATATCTTATTTCCTTGTAAATCGGTAACATACAGAAATCCATTTTTAGCATTTACCAAATCGTTTAAACCCACCGCTCCGGTAATACTGATGGTAGCCGCAAGCGTTCCTGCCGGCAACTTAAAGGCTTTTATTTTGGTGACGTCAGCTACAAAAAGGGTATCATTAGAAATACACATTCCTTTGGGAGAGTTCACCCCTGTACTTACAAAGGATGTAACCAAATGAATATCAGCCCTATTAACAGTAACCAAGTTGCCACCGGTAGTTCCGTTAGCCGCATTAGAAACAATATATCGATTAGAGGCTGCATCGAAAATAATACTCTCCGGGCTGGCATATTGCGCCTTAATGCCTGAAATCATGACAAAGAAAAGAATGCTCACTGCTAAAATATATTTTCTCATAAGGGTCAATTTTTGGTTTGAAATTTTTAAGGTATATAATACTTAAAATCCGTAACTAAAAAAATATTCGCTTGTAATTAAAGGACAGGACATTTGCTCATAACTACCAGTGTAAGACAAAAATAATACAATTAATCCGAATTAAGCATTAAAAACCAAGTCATAAACATAGGTTTCAATATCATTTTGGAGTAATGATTTGTGAATCAGGGGCTCTATCTTATCCCATGTGCCCCCGGCAAGTCCGCAACCGATTCTTGGCATATGAACGGATGCCTTGTGAACTTTCGCAAATTGCGCCACTAAAGAAAGTCCATTTTCTACCGCCAAATAACGTATTGGTGCATTCCCTTTTTCGTCATTATATATTTTATGCTGCCCGATAATATTTGCTACCCATACATCCTTTTCCACTTTTATAAATTGGCATTCCCCAAGCGAAAAATTTTCTTTTGAGGTAAACCAAGCTCTATATTGCTTTTCAGGTTCCGACCACCGTTTGGAGAGTGCCAATACAAAACCTTTTCCCCAAGCACCTATATCATTACAAATGTGAACAATAATTTTATTGCCAGGGGGTTTAGGGTTGGTCGCATCTCCTATAATATAATGAATTACAGCTGCCATTGAATTTCAAAGTCAGATTTTGAAATAGCAAATTCCTTAAAATCAAGAACATCTATGGGCTGGTCACCCAGAAAACCAAATTCATCTTCAAAATTATCCTCTGAATACTTAAGCCTTTTCCCGTTTTCATACACTTCTATCTGCCTCAGGATTTCTCCATCAAGATTCGTTTCAAAATAATAATCACAAGTTCCCCAAGACTCAGATTGCTCAATGCGAATTTCATCAAAATGACGTTGGAAGTAATATGTTGATAGCGAATGCATTTCGTTAATATTTTTTATTCTCAAATTGCGATACAAATATATGAAAATGAATGTACAACGATTGTTTTCAGTTTGGATATTTTCCTTTTTAAAGTTCCAGAATTTACTTCCCAAGCCATTCTTTAAAATCATTCACTCTTTCTCTGCTAATAATGGCATTGTCATCCTTCAAAAAAGAAGAAGAAACTTTTAATCGACTATTAAAATAAGAATGCGTTTTTTGAATGCTGTTAATTTGAATAATCACCTTTCGGTTCATCCTAAAAAACAGGTTTGGATCCAACAAACCTTCCAGTTGTTCCAAGCTGAAATCAACAGGATACAAATGATTACTTAGGGTTGCCATTAGTACAATTCCATCCTCAAAAATGAAATGCGCTATTTCTTCTGTTTTTACAGAAATGATGTTCTCTCCCATTTTAATCATAAACCTGCTTTTATATTGCTTATTCATAGTTTGGTAAGCCTGAGCAATGTTGTCCAACATTAAAGAAAAGTCATTCGCACGATACTTCTTAAATTTATCCAGTGCAAGCTTAAGATCTTCTATTCCAATGGGTTTTAATAAATAATCCACACTATTCAGCTTGAATGCTCTTAAAGCATATTCATCATAAGCGGTGGTGAAAATTATGGGAATATCCACCGTAATTTCAGCGAAAATTTCAAAACTCAATCCATCGGCCAAGTGTATGTCAACAAAAAGTAAATCAGCTTTCAACCCAGACTTAAACGCTTGAATGCTATTTTTTACGGCATCAAATATTTCTATCACTTCAATATCGCTGTCTATCTTATTCAATAGGTTGGAAAGATGTTCTGCCGACAACTTTTCGTCTTCTATAATAATTACTTTCATTTCGAGAATAATAATGGGATTTCAACAATAAAAGAGGAATCATTTTGAGTCACATCCACTTTTTGATCTGTAAAAAAAGCATAACGATCTTTGATATTTTGCAAGCCCGTTTTTGATCCGGCTTGGTGTTGAAGCCTTAATTGCAAATTATTTTCCACCATAATCTTTTCTCCTTTAGATGATATATTAATAAATAAAGGGTGCTCTAAAGAGGATTCATTGTGTTTTATTGCATTTTCAATAATGATTTGTAGTGCCATGGGTGGAATTAGACGAGCCTTATCTTCCTTTGGAATTTCAATGTTGATATTCAAGCTCTTATCGAAACGAATATGCAAAAGAAAAACATAAGATCGAATAAATAACAGTTCCTGTTCCACCGAAACCAATTCAATGTTTTGATTATCGAGCAAATAGCGATATACTTTTGACAATTGGTTAATGAATTCAACCGCCTTATCTGGGTCTTTGTGCACTAATGACGAGAGCACACTCATATTGTTGAATAAAAAATGAGGATTAAGCTGATTTTTAAGATTTTGGAGTTGAGCTTGTAAGCTTTCGGCTCTATATTTCTCAATTTCAATAAGCGAAGTTTTCCAATGTTTGAAAAACTGGGTACTAATTTCGACACTTAAAAGAATTATCGACATAAGAACCAGCACGCCCAGAGCAATTAAAGTGATTTTCATAAAATTGTCTCCACTAAAGGAGAGTTCTTCAGAAAAACAATTAAAAACAAAGGAACTGCTAAAAATAATGAATGCACTAAATCCTACACTGAGGATTAAATGAATAACAATCCTTTTAGCTGTGCGTGTAATCCAGGGATATTTTTTGTTTAGCCAATAATCAATTCGGAGATTTCCTTCCCAAACCACCACAGTGATAAAAATGGAAATAAGTAAATTGTAGAAATGGAATGCTTTAGGAGTGCTTTTAGGGATAACAATATACATTGCAATAGTAATCAGTACCCCCAAAAGCACCATGTAAATGAATCTATTTTTGTTGTGTCTCATCAGCTGCGCTTAATGGCTATTAAAATTGAATTTTATAGACAAAGTTAGGATAAAAACCAATCTGATATAATGTATTCACTTGTTTAGTAACGGGATTATATTGTTGAGCAAAAATATTTTTATGACCCGTAACGTTCTGGATATCGAAAAAGATGGATTGAGAGCGACTTCTTTTTTTGCTGTTGTATGTAAAACCGGCTTTTACATCCAATCTATAGAAATCGGGATACCTTTTTGAAAATGCATATGCATCTCCCATCTTTACTTCTTGTGCTGCCGACTGAGAAGCCGCTAAATCCACAGGGGTATAGTATCTGCCACCGGCTTGCGAATATTTAAAATCAATAGAAAAGGCGTTTCTTTTGGTTTTCCCTACCTTAAATTCTTTTCCGGCTAAAACATTACAAACATATTTGCCGTTAAATGCGGTATTACGCTCCACGCCATCACTTCCTTTATACTTAGCTTCATATCTTGAACCGGTGATTAATGCATAAAACCCATGAGAAAAGAATTTTTCAACGGTGAGTTCTAAACCATAATTGGTACCCTTGCCTTTATTAATCAAATTTCCCTCTTCAATTGGAGCATAGGATGCGCCATCATTAATTACCGATAAACTATTTTGTGTTTGAGATACGGGTATATTATTGAGTATTTGATAATAAACTTCTGCTTTAACCCTCCAATTTGCAATAGGCAGAATTTCGTATGAAAGAACAAAATGCTGGCTATTGGTATAACCCAAGCCTTTGTTTGATTCATCATAGGTATTGTCCGGTTTCTGGAATCTATAAAAATACACCGAAAGGGGCTGGGTTTGGCTATGAATACCGTAACCTATTGCTAAAGAATGAATTTCGCTAAATTGATATTTTAATCCCAATCGTGGTTCAAAAGATGTTGATTTGTTTAAAGTAAGATATTGAGATCGAAGGCCTGCGTTCAGACTCAGTTTTTCCGTAATGCGATATTTCGACTGTAAGTAAGCCGCAATTACTGAGGTATTTCCTTTAAAATCCCAAAGGTATT
This sequence comes from uncultured Bacteroidales bacterium, assembly GCA_964543995.1. Taxonomy (GTDB): domain Bacteria; phylum Bacteroidota; class Bacteroidia; order Bacteroidales; family CAIXTV01; genus CAIXTV01. The sequence goes on along the minus strand of CAZJBB010000023.1, from coordinate 1,626 downwards.
TCCAATCAGGTGTATGCTGACGGTCTTTTAAATTTAAGTCCAATTGATGTAAATCGTATTGAATTCCGATTTTCACAGCAAAACGAGCACTGGCTTTATAATCGATAAATGAATTCACTGAATATTTTGTTTCTACATCTTTTGAATCCCTTGCCATAATTGGTGTTGTATTGGCTGAAATGGTATCCAATTGGTAGCCGTTTTCTGAATAGGTCACCCCTACTACACTTTTCCAATACAGTTTATTGCTCAATCTGGCAAAATGACTTAACCCTAACACCCCAATTTTACTTCTCGAATAACCATCTTGATTGGGATTGGCAAAAATATCGGTCGAATCAATTTGGTTGTGTAAGAAATCGATATGGCTTATTCCTCCAACACCAAAGAGCGTAAAACTTCCCAATTTAGTTTCACCTGAATTTAGTTTAAATGTTAGATCCTGATAAAATGGGGTTGCTTTGGTACCAATTGGAATGCCGATATTTTGAGCAAAGCCGGTAAATGAATAACGATAGGCTACCATATAAGAAGCTTTTCCTCCTTTTTTGAATGGACCTTCCGACATCGCTTCTAAACCGGTGAGCATTCCAAATTGTATCATGTGCTCGTGTTTTTCGGAATTCCCATTGGCCAAATGTATATCAAATACTCCGGCAGTAGCGTTCCCATAATCAGCAGGAAATGCTGAAGTAAAGAAATCGGAATTGGCTAAGGTGTTGGGATTTAACGCACTCACCGGCCCGCCAGTGGTGCCCAAAGTTACAAAGTGATTTGGATTGGGTACCGACAATCCTTCTATTCTCCATAACACCCCTCCGGGCGAATTTCCTCGAATGACGATATCGTTTCTCGAGTCGTTAGGTGTACTTACCCCTGCAAAATTTGAAACCAAACGAGAAGGATCGTATCTGCCTCCCGAATAACGGTTTACTTCTTCCATGGTAAAAGATCGGGCGCTAACCGCTGCCATTCGATTAATGGTTTCGTTTTTCTTAACTCCCGAAATCACCGCCTGGTTCAGCGACTTTACATTTTCTTCTAATGCAATCTCTAAAACGACCTCTTTACTCGAAGAAACTATAATATTGGAAACCACTACCGGCTTGTATCCAATAAAGGAGGCTTGAACTTCATATCTTCCGGGTGTAACGCCTGTAATTTTAAATTTCCCCTCTACATCAGTTGATTCTCCTTTGATTGGATTGGAATTAAGAATTACGACATTGGCCCCCGGCAAACTCACCTGAGATTGTTTGTCGATGACTTTTCCTCTGATCACTTGGGTGAGTGCCTGAGAATGGACTGTTTCTAGGCTGATAAAAAAACAAAAAAGCGCCCAGATATAAATTATGTTTAGCTTATGTTGTTTACTTTCACTGTATGGATTCGAAAGTAAAGAGGTGCAACTTGTTTTTTGTGCTGCTCTGTTTGTGGATTTTAATTTTTTCATTTCGTATTATTTTTTAAGCAAAATAAGCCTGCGGATAAAAAATACCAAAGCAGAAAGTGTTTGAACTGTTGAAATTGGAGGTTGAATTGTAAATGTCGGTTTTTAGAGTCCTAATTTCACCTCCGGACTTCGAGCCCCGTCGAGAAGTCCAAATCCTCAATAGACACATGGCT
>CAZJBB010000022.1:0-25724 GCA_964543995.1 uncultured Bacteroidales bacterium | reverse complement strand
TAGCTTCAGGTGACTGGAGTTCAGACGTGTGCTCTTCCGATCTCCTACCGAAAAATGTCTTCCGTTTCCGGTAATAATAAATCCTTTATGTTCAGGAAGGTTGAGAAAGGATGTTAGGGTTTCTAAATCAGCAAAATCCGGAGTTGGGATACTGTTTTGAGGTGGATGATTTAGGGTAATGATTCCTATACATCCATGGGTTTCTATTGAAAGAAAATCAAGCTTATCCATGGGTATTATTCAGGATGTATTCATTAAAAAATTCCGGAATATCACGAGGGGTTCTATCTGTACGATTGAGAAATAGCGTCTTAAATGAGGCTTTGGCTACCAATAAACCGGTTTCATCATTCAAAGTATGTTGTTTAAATACCAAGTAAGGTTCTTCTTTCAACAGCTTCGTTTTAATGGTTAAGGCATCAAACAATTTTGCCTCTCTGGAATATCGTATGTGGGTTTCAGTAATCACCAGAATCAATTCGTCGGCCATGAGTTTTTCTAACAAATGGGTTTTATTAAAAAATTCCCACCGTGCTTGCTCGAAATGGTTTAGATAAACTGCATTGTTTAAATGGCCATACGAATCGAGTTCATAACCTCTTACGGTCAAGTGATAAGTGTCTGTCATTCAGTTTACTGAATTAATGCATTCACTTGCTCCTTGCTCAGTTTTTGCCATTGTGGATTTTCGAATTTTGTGCCATTCCACTCCAGCTTGATATGGTATAAACTTTCTTCATAAAAAACCAGTTTAGAGCCTTTGTCCGGAACATGCTCTATAAAATAAAGCGTATCGGGTGCAATTTCGAATTCTTCGCAAATGGATTGTACCAATTTGGCATTACAATCGGTGATAGAAGAACCCGGGTTTTCTGTAAAAAGTTCCGTGGCAATCACATAACAATAGTCAGGTTTGCGTACAATTTTTAATCCGCACCGTGAAGGAGTGTCCCATAGTCCTTTAAAATCGTAAAAGGAATCTACATAGTCGAGTTTATAAGCCATAGATAATACTTTGCTGTAGGTTAAACGCTACGTTTAATTTCTCTTCCAAAACTGGTGGTGGCCATGTTTTGATTTCTATGACGGAAAGTTCCATCAGCCATTTCTTTTTGCACCACTTTACTGAATAATTTGAACATTTTCTCTGTTTGAGATTCCTCTTTGTAGAAGGTATCCCAAGCGTAGTGATACAATTCCTGTAAACGTTCGGGCGACATGTGCTTGGGTTGAATCACCACTTTTCCGGCATTAAATTGGTTCCAATTGTAATGCAAAATTCGATTTTCCTTCCTCATATCGTCGAAGGTTTTGGTATGCGGGAAAGGGGTAAGTACCGTAAATTCAGCAAGATCCAAGTCGATTTCAAGCAAGAAATCCACCAAACGTTTGATATCGTCTTCAGTTTGGTTGTCCATTCCTAATAATATGGTTCCTTCCACACCAATGCCATGGTCGTGATAGCGTTTTACCCTTTCTTTAATAAAATCGGAAGTATCGAAAATGGCTTGATAAACAAACCAAGCCCCTGCTTGAGCGGCCAAATCCAATACTTCGGGTTTATCTTCAATGGTGTGGCTACACCATTTTTTCTTTAAAGGAATCATCTCCTTAAAAAGATCCATCTCCCACTGTTTATCCTGAGCTAAGGAATTATCTACTATAAATAGGCGGTTGTTGTCTATGGTAGCCAATTCTTCAATGGCTTTTTCTATGGGTCTTGGACGGAAGCAACGACCACCAAGGTATGAAACCGCACAAGGATAACAATTAAACTTACAACCCCTGGATGCATGGAATAAGTCTACCATTCGAACTCCTTTGTGATAATATAAATCTTTTTTAAGTATATCACGACGTGCAGGTCCAATGAGATTGATATCGGGGTGATTGCCCATGAAGTTATAAACCGGTTTCAGCTTGTTGTTTTTAAAATCTTCAAAAACTTCTTCCAAGCGAGTTTCCGCTTCCCCAAGAAAAATGGAATCGGCATGTAATTGGGTCTCTTCGGCATGAAGCATGGTAGAAATCCCGCCAAAAATCACCTTTTTACCTCTACGTCTATATTCATCGGCGATTTCCCATCCTCGCATAATTTGGGTGGTCAGCATCATGGAAACGCCAACAAAATCAACTGAATCGTCAAATTGTAGTGCTTCAACATTTTCGTCGGTAAAAGTGATTTCTACGTCAGGTGGTAAAGCGGCTGCAAAAACTACCGGTCCGTGAGGGGGTAAATTAAAAATGGTCTGGCCTTCCAGCTTTTCCCATTTGGGATATATTAAATGAAATTTTATCATGGGTTATGGTTTTATGCTTCTTTTAATTTGTTCTATTTTTTTTATAATACGCTCTCTATCAGTCGTTTTTTCAAATACCTTAGTCAATGACTTTTCATAGTAACTTAAAGCTCTTGAGAAATTTAAATTCATCTCGAAAAAATTACCCAGTACCACATAAGTATTAAAATATTCCGGGTTTTGTGAAATAAAGTAATGTGTCGTTATGGTGTCCATGTTAAGCGGCTCTTTTTCTTTGGTGAATTCTTTAATGACAGCGCTGATGTATTTGTACTTCAGAAATCCTAAATATTCCTTTGAATACAAAAACGTATCTGCTTTTATCATCAAATTTTTCTCATAGATTTCTTCTTTCTTTTTTAATTTGGCAAAATTACTAAAAATCTTGTTAAGGTCGTATGGAATATAACAACCTAATTGAAAAGGTGCAGTAGACACCCAAACCAAGCGCTTTTCCGGTATAAAAATAACCGAATGATGTGCTATTAACTGATTGATTGCCTTTTCGTTACCTAGGCCAATATTTTGATTTTGCAAGCCTTCTTTATTTCTCAACACCTCAGCAACTTGCTCCACATTCATCTTTTTATAAGAATGCAGCAGTTCATCAAGCCTTTGATAACGATAATAAGAAGCACCGGTTTGTATGTTTTCCAAATTCAATGGGTCGGATTTAAAAGCATCGCTTTGGAAATAATTGCTGCAAATTTGATAATCTTTTTTTGGGTAAACGATTCCGGTTTTACTTGGCGATTTCTCGATAATGGCTACCGTTTTTTCTTTAGCAGATCCAATAAGAATGGATTCAGACACAAAAGTTTTACGACTACTTGCAATGGCAATTGCTTGAGGAATGGTGGATGCGTACTGCAGTATTTCTCTGGCAAGCAATGAAATAGGAGTGTAAGCAGTAAACGGCACTTCCGATTTGGCAGCATTAATGGTAACGGTAAGCCCTTCCATATTCATACCGGATACCGTTCCTAACATTCCGGCCCAACCTACAAACATAAAAGGATAGCCACTATCGGCTTTAAAAAAGCATACAATCTTGTTCTTAGCAAAATCATCCCCGGCATAAAAATCGAAGTTACGCCCAATAATTAAACTGCTATCTGTGGTTTTATCATTCCAGACCGCAAAAGAGGTGCAACCTACAATTTTATAATCCTGCAAAGCATGGCCAATATCGTGGGCAGCATGATAATTTAAGGTTCGTTCATAACCATTACCAATAAATTCATATTCTTTTGGCGTTGAGAAAGATAAGCCATAAATTTCTTCCAGGTATTCCTTAGAAACATGTTGATCTATGTTTCTATTGAACCAGTAAATCATATATTTCAGCAACCTAAGCATGGATTTTGAAGGAACCAATCGGTTGATTTGATTAAAAAACACATCTTCTTGGAATTTCAATAATTCCTTGCACAATTTCCCGGCATAAACTCCTCTCTCAAAAGGTTTTCCTTGGATATACATTTCCCATAAACCGGTTTCACTTTTTTTCAACCAACAACTGTCGATGCGATAAAAATCTTTTTCAGGCATGGTGCGAACCGCATTTAAAGCCGATAGATTTTTAATTTCAGGTGGGGTCAAACGGATAAAAACACCAAAATATAACCACAAAGCAAAACACAATATGAAAATTGCGGAAAGGGCATATAAAATGCGTTTCAAGCTTTTAGACATTACGGACTTTGTTTAATAAATAGTCTAATCCTGTGAATTCGGCAGCTGTTAAAAATGCACTCAAGGTCACTCCCAAGGCACCATGCAGCTTGATGTTTTGCCCGGTAAGATACAAATTTTCCAGTTTGGTTCGAGGAGAAACATAGGCTTGGTATGGGTTGTTCATGTTTCTCTGAATCCCATACAGGCTGCCTTGGGGAGAGCCGCAATAATCCCTCCATGTTAAGGGAGAAGCAGCAAAAGAATGAATATTGGTATTCAAAATTTCAGGATACTTTTCCCCAATCATTTGAATTAAATAGGTCGAGATTTTCTCTTTATAGGCTTCATATTCTTGGCCACGAGCTCCGGTTTGGGTGTTTTCCCATTTCGTAAACCGTTTAAAATCCATGTAACTTAAAATTTTAATTGACTCGGCAAATTCAGGCTGTGCATTGGAATAAGGAGTATATAACATGCAGGAATGAGGTGTCTCCGTTCCATCTTCTGCAAGGTCTTTCCAAATATCTTCTGTTTGATGCAGGTATTCGTTATGATTTAAGTATGGGAAAGTGTTTTTCTGGGGAACTAAGTAAACCGAAAAGCAGGAAAGGGTGTTTGGCATTTCCAATAATCTTTCACGGTAATTTTTACGAATGCAATCGGGTTCAATCATCTGCATAGTGAGCGAAGGGTGAATGGCAGATATAAAAGCATCGCTTGATATTTCTTCCCCATTCTTCAAAAACATGGATACTATTTTTGCCGCTTCCACCTTAAAATGGCTTACTTCGCTTTGGGTATGTATTTCACCTCCGTTTTTCAGTATTTCATTGAGCAAAAGCGCTGTAAGTTGCTGGCTCCCATCTGCAAATTTATAGGCACTCTGAATAAAACTGAATTGAATGATTCCATGAATATAAGCAGGAGTGGTCTCAGGATGTCCTGCATATAAAAAATGGTTGCCTGCAAGTACCTGTTGTAAGGATTTGTTTTGAGTCATGGAATTCAGTAACTCTCTAATTGAAAGCGAATTAGAAAACCAATCTTGGGTATTCTCCTTAAACGAAAGCATCCCAAATCCATCCCAGCAGCGTTGCAGCCATTCAGCATATTGGGTAAGTCCTGCCTTTTCATTCGGAAAAATCTCCAATAGTCTTTCTACAAAAAGTTTCAATGAAATGGCAAAAGGGTATTCCTGATTTTTTATTCGAATGATATCAAACCCACTTTCGTCCATGCGTTTGAGTTTTAATTCAGGCATGATGCCAAGGTAGGAGAAATATCGATTTAGGCTTTGACCTTCATCCAAACTACCTGCATAATGCATTCCTGTATCAAAATAATGTCCCTGTTTCCGGAAAGTTTGCAGATTGCCACCACACTGCTTTTGCTTTTCGAATACGCTAACTTTGTATCCTTCTTTTGCCAATACCAAAGCACAGACCAATCCTCCGAGTCCGCCGCCAATAATGCTGATATGCTTAGTTTGTTTCATTTTCATTTACTGAAAATATACAACACATTGGAGTTGTACTTTGTTTTGTCCATATAAGTGAAATTTGCATTCAATTCCAAAGCTAAGGTCTCGAAATTGGAACGGGAGTTGAAGAACAACGTATGGTATTTGGCTTGGTTAAATCCGAACCTGGTTGAGAAAAACTCAGAAATTTTGGTGCCCTTATGACGCTTCCCCATTTCAGCATTCGCATCTCGGATAATAATTTTTCCTCCGGGGAGCAATTGTTCCCAACAACGACGAATCAATGCTAATTGCTGATCTTCAGGAATATAATGCAGCATATCACTGATAATAAAAATGTCTTTTTGTGTAAAAGCATAGGTTTCGGCATCCCCATGATAGAAGGAAATTTTCTCCGATTTGTCTTTACAATGATTGGCAATTAAAATCTTTTCCTCGTCATAGTCCATTCCTTCTATCCATCGGTCTTTTGAAAGGAAGGAAAGCATGTAAGACATAAAACCATATCCGCAGCCTACATCCATGATGTTGGCTTTAAGAGGAATTAACTGGTGGAAAATTTCGTAGTCTTTTTCCAAACGAATTTTTACTTTCAAGTATTTTTCAACCACGCTGCCTTTATATGCAAAGTTGCTCAACAACTTACTTCGATAATAGGCCGGGTATTGATAATCCTTATTGATTTCTTCAAATGAAACTCTTAACAATTGACAAACATCCTTTGCGGTTTGCTGGTAATTTTCATTAGGAGCAATGGGGTCAAGGCATTTGAGGGTGATGGTGCTTTTGTTACCCATGAGCTCTCCTTTGGGTATATAATGGGCGGTACCCACAATGGTCATGGGTTGAATGGGAATATTCAGTTTTTGGGCAATGTAAAAAGCCCCTTTATGAAAACGCTTAATAACCATGTCGGCGGATCGACTTCCTTCCGGAAAAATTACCACTGAATATCCTTCTTTGACTTTAGCAGCAATTTTTTCGGTAAAATCTTCATGTCCTGTGTGCGCAGGGAAGAAATCGGCCATACGAGCAATGGTTCCCAACAAAGGACTTTTCCATACCCAATCGGCGGTAAGGAAAATAACCTTAGGATGAAGCATCAACATCAAAGGTATATCAATATGCGATTGGTGGTTGCACACAATTACCGATGGTTTACTGAAATCTGCTTTATGCATATCCATCAATCGTTTTTTTACCAAAAACATCATATACATGGTCGATTTACTACCCCAATAAATTATATAGTGTAACCACAAACTACTGTATTTCCTTTTAACCGGAATCAAATACCTAAAAATAAATCCAAAAAGCAGAGCCACAAGGCAGGTAATAAAATAATAGGTATAACATACCCAGCAATAAATAAACCCAAATAAGCTTACCGGGGCAGTTCTAACTCGTTTTCCTTTATAAATCAGCCATTTAAAAAACACAGGAATCATTACATTCGATAATACGACTACTGAGATTATGCCTACAATGGACAATACCGCAATGGAACGTAAGGCGGAATGCTTTGCAAAAATTAAAACTCCCAATCCAATCAGGGTAGTCAAAGCAGCTATGGCAACAGAAGAACGGTAGCTTTTCATTTGCTTTAGTCCCGTGCGATATTCGTTGAGCAGACCTTGTAAAATAAAAATAGAATAGTCAATTCCTACCCCAAAAATAAATATGATAATACTGATATTAAATAAGTTAAACTTTTCCCCCAAAGCGCCCATCAAACCAAAAACCCAAAGCCAGGCAATCAGCATTGGCGAAAAACAAACGATAGCCAGTTCTATCCTCCCGAAATACAATAATAACAAAAGGAAAACAACGATACTAGACAACCAGAAAAGCTTCCCAAATCCCTTTCGGATAATTTCGGTGAAAGTTTTCATCAAATACTCTTTGTCTAACAAAGTAGTATTCTTATCCAATTGAAATGCTTGGTGCACTGTTTCAATATTTTGTTTAGGCACTTTCATTGCCGATACAATGGTGAAGGAACCGTTTTTTTCATTGATCCAATCGTTGAGAAAGGTCTTTCTAATGAATTCAAATTCCTTTAAATCAATTACTTCAAAGGTTTTATCCAATTGATTGAAAAAAGAATCAAAAGCATTGCCGGTAAAGCCTAATGTTTTGCCTCGATTTAGCATAGATTTTTTAAGTCTTTCCTTTTTTTCTTGGGTCCAAAAGCGATTCCAAAAATCTATTCTTTTTTGTTGCTCCCTGTCCGACATCATTAATAAAGGCGGTCCTGATATGCTTCTAATGATGCCTTTTTTCAATAGCGTATCACTGGTGATGGACGTTTTTTCAGCGCTTTCCAATGCTTCATTTAAAGTTTTCCCCGAGGACACTAAATACACGGATTTTAGAACCCCGGTATTCATTTTTTCAATGTGGGCTTCGTATTCTTTTAAATCATCTGACAAGTAATTCATGCGATTCAAATCGCTTTCGAATTCAACTTTTTGAATAAAAACCACACTGAAAATGGTAAGCACCAACACCAAAAAATAAGTCCACCAAGATTGAAACCAAGGTTTACGCTCAAGGGCTTCTTCCAAAAGTCTTTCGCTTATTTGTGCTTGTTTTTTTGGTTTTAAAAAATGAGGCAATAATAAAAGGGAGAAGAAAGCGGAAGAAAGGGTGTACACTAATCCATAAAAAGCCAGGTCTTTCAATCCATCCGATTGTAAAATAAGCAAACAAGCAAAACCGGCTGCGGTGGTGATACTCCCAATTAAGATAGGGCCGCTCAGGTCTTTGATCAATTGTTTAATATTGGGCTGATGCTTGTAATGCGTGAAAATAAAAATTGAATAATCTATACTGATTCCCAGAAGCACGGATCCCATTCCAAAAGCAATGGCAGACACTTTAGCAAACACAAGAAACATTATGGCATAAGTGAATAAAGCTCCGAAAATCACAGGAATAAACAATATAAAGCTGACACTGAGTCGGCGATAATAGGTTAACAATAAGACAAATATAAGGCCGATAGCAACGATCATACTGAGCTGTGTATCCTTCTTTATTTGTTTTGCATTGCTAACCGCCGAAGCCAAAGCCCCATAGTAACCTATCGTTATCTGCTGCTTATCGTTCCCTAAAATCGAGCTAAGGGTTTGATTGAGTTTTTCGACAAAAACCGTGTTTAATGAAGTTTCTGCCGAAGAATTCACCGGCTGAATAAAAAGCAATAAAGTCTTATGGTCTTTCGAAAAAACATAATCGTTATACGTGTCATAATTGGCATCAAACTTTAAGGCATTTAATCGTTGAATGGCCATACCGGTAATACCCAGTGGATCCATTTGGATGAATTTCTTCATGGCAAGTCCGGCCGGAGACACTAAGGTATGAAGGTTTTGACTCAGTTTATGATCCATGGCTGAATCAGACAATAGTGAATCTATCCTCAGGTAATTTTCTGAGGTCAAGTACAGCGGAATGTGCTCATAAAAGAACGAAAACACATCACTTATGACATCACTCGCAATATTTGCGGTAATTGAAGAAATATATGGCTTATAGGCTTCTGAATTCAAACTATCAACTAAGGTTTCAGCTTGTTGAATTAATCGCTCCGGTTGAGTTAAGGTAGTGTCTTTCAAACAAATATATAATACCAGTTTATCCTTAAACTTGGTATTATTAAAAACTTCGGTGTATTTATCTATGCTGGAATTATGAGGAATGACACGTGAAATATCCTCATCCATCCGAATTTGCAATGAAAAGAATAAGGTAATTCCTAAATAAATCAATAAAATGCCGGCAAATAATAAGCGATGCTTACCGAAATATTGAAAAGTAGCCAGAAAAATGTTTTTCATCCCTTATTCGCTTTTTTTTTAATCAACATCAGTAAAACACCCGTAAAGAGGCCCACAAATACAGCTAATGCAGCGCCAAACACAATACTGCCCACAAAATACTGAAGTAAGTTGTGTTGTACCGAGGCAAAAGTGATTTGATCGTCAAATGAAAGATTCTCAGTACTTTGAATAAATATTCCTCCGGTTTGATAACTCAAATAAATCAAAAGAGGAATCATGGGTGGAATGCTGATGTTGGATGCAACGATTACCAATACTTTGTTTAATCTTAATGCATAAGCCAAGGCCAGAGCTACAATCATTTGGAAACCCCAAATGGGCAAAATACCCATAAAGATTCCTAACATCACAGAAAAAACTTTAGTGGTACTCGTTTCATGGGGTGCAATCAAATCATTCAATATGAATTTTTTAATTCCTTTTCGATTGAGTTTTCCGAAAAAACGCTTGGGAATGATCCAACAAACGGTAATAAAAACCAATACCACATTCAACAAGCTTACCCTGCTAAAATCGCGGAAAGGACGAAAATGTGATACACGGCTTTCTTTTGGTTCATATTTCACACTCACAGGCACATGCATCACAGGCACGTTTTTCCATGCCAATTTCACCAATACTTCAATTTCGAATTCGTATTTCTTGGTAAAAAATAACATTTTACTAATGGGTGCAAGGGGATAGGCTCGATAACCGGATTGTGTATCAGGTAATTCTATTCCGGTTTCGAAGCGGAACCAGAAGTTAGAAAATGCATGCCCAAAGCTTGATTTTTTCGGGATGCCTTCCTGGGTCATGTTTCGGGCTCCTACCACCATGGCGCCGGGGTTTTGTTTCAAACATTCGAGAAAACGAATCATTTCGCTAGGGTCATGCTGTCCATCTGAATCGATGGTAATGGCATATTGATATCCGGCCTCATAGGCGATTTCAAATCCTTTTCGTAAAGCATATCCTTTGCCTGTATTGATTGGATAGGAATGCAAATGCAATCCTGCAAAGGATTTCAATATGGTTTCCGTTTCATCGGTAGAACCATCATTCACCACAATAACATGGCTGGTCATATCAAGTACCTTTTTCAACACCTCAGCCAAGGTATGGGCATTATTGTAGGTAGGAACAATAACACAACACTGTAACTCTTGAAAAAGAGGGTTAACAGAATTCATCAAGAGTAGGTGTTTTCATGCCTGCAAAAATACAATTTTTAGAAGAGGAAGGGACTATGGTAAGACAAGATTACATTATTGACTTAAGTCTATTGTTGAAGTAGTCATTATACAACGCTGAGATGTGCTCAAAAAGCTTCGGAAGTGAGGGCAACACCAAAACTACAAGCCAATTTCCTCAGCTATCGTTTTCATGGCTACGATTGCAATTTCCGCAAATTCGGCAAGGGGAATACCAATCTTTTCACATTCTAGTATGTTTTCTCTTTTTACTGATGCGGCAAATGCTTTCTCTTTCATTCGTTTGACCACCGATTTGGTTTTAATGGAAGCAATTTTTTTATCAGGGTATACTAAAGTCGTGGCAATAATGAGGCCGGTAATGGTTTCACCGGCTGCAAGTGCATGTTGAAAAACCGTAGATCGTTCTTTCCCACTGGATTCCTCGTTGTGCATGCTGATGGCATCAATGACTTCTTCATCTACACCAGCCTCACGGAGCATCTGAATGCAAACTTGCCCATGGGTTTTTGCATTTGCTTGAGTGACCTCCACATCCAGATCATGAAGCAAACCTGCTATAGCCCATTTATCAGCATCCTGATGTAATTGTATAGCTAAGTGCCTCATAACCACTTCTGAAGCTAAACTATGAGCAATCATGCTTTCTTTTTTCACATATTGCTGAAGTAACTTCAATGCATCCATTTTACTAATTCCGGCTGAACTCATATCTTGCTTTTTCTTATCGATTTTTAATTAGTGAATATCAAGACCATATTTCATATAAATGGCATGTTGAAGCATGGGTATAATTTCACTCATATATTCTTCAACGGCTTTTACACTTCCGGGCAAAGCAAATAGGAGGGTTTGTTTTGAAATCCCTGCCAATCCCCTACTTAGCAAAACATTGGTTTTTTTCACGCCGTATTTCATGCGTATCATCTCCATGATTCCGGGTAGTTGCTTTTCAATTAATGGAAGAAGTGTCTCAGGGGTGATGTCTCTAGGCCCAATTCCCGTTCCACCGGTAGTAATAACAATATCGGTTTGTTTTTGAATTTCCTTTTGAACAATAGCCGTCAACATTTCCGGATCATCGGGTATTACCTGACGCGAAACCACAAATTTACGTTGATTTTCTTCAAAATATGCCTCCAACATATCGGCAATTTTCACTCCTGAACGATCTTCGTATACTCCGCTGCTGGCTCTGTCGCTTAATGTTATCACGCAGGCTTTCAGTACTTTGGGCTCGTAAACTCCTTTGTCTCCCGGCTTAATGCTTCCTGTTTTTACTACCCTGGCAAAAACCCCTTCCTTGGGCATGATACAATTGCCTACTTCAACAAATATCGCACATTTGTCGCCATGGCAATGTTTACCAATTTGAGTAATTTCGAGTACAGTCTTTCCAATGGTAAGTTTATCCAAAGGCTTAACATTTGGAAGATCAATTCCTTGCGTGGTTATATTTTCGGCAAATTCGCCAAATTGTAATTTACGCTTGGCTTTCTTTTCAAACTTTTTCAAACTTTCCAACCCCAGCAAGCTCACCTGACGATTCCAATCGCCGGCATGGGCATCTTTTTTTACTCCTTTTTTATCTAATTGTATTTCTTCGACGGCATTTTTTACAGTGCCTTTTTGGGTGGAGATATTTACAGATAATATTTCGAATTCTCTCATTAAATTTCAGTTTTGGTTTTTTCAATTAAAACTACTTGTTCTATTTGCATTTGTTTATCCACCGCTTTACACATATCATAAATGCTAAGTAAACCCACAGTCACTGCGGTTAAAGCTTCCATTTCCACACCGGTTTGACCCACGCATTTTACCTCTGAACAAATTTCTACACCCTCATCCATTAAATTCGCACTTACTGAAATGTGAGTTAGCAACAAAGGATGACATAAGGGAATCAGATTCCCGGTTTGTTTAGCCGCTTGAATTCCGGCAAACTCGGAGATTGCAAGCACGTCCCCTTTTTTTATGGTATTTTCATGTATTTTTTTTATCGTTTCCTTTTGCAAACGAATAAATCCTTTGGCTTTAGCAATGCGCAATTGTGCAGGTTTGTTTCCAACATCTACCATGGAGGCCTTGCCGTGAGTATCAATATGTGAAAGTTCAGACATGGAATAAATTTAAAATTCAAAATTAAGAAAATTAAGTGAACTGGCTATAGATTCCTTTGGTACGATTTTAAAATACTGAAAATCAATATCTATCAAAAGGATGTTGACATTTTAACACTTTAATTAAAAATAATTCTGAATATATTTTCTTTTATGGTTATTTAATGTTAAATTTGCCTTTTGATGAGGAAAAGAATATTTCTTGAGTTCTGTAAATTAATTGTTTAAGTAAAATTCCATACTATGAAATTAATTAAAAACACCCTTAATGCACACTTGAAAAAAGCTTTTTTATTGATTTTTATGCTTGGTAGTTTTGCTTTGGTTAATGGACAAACTCCAAGCAATTCAAATTCTCAATATGTTAAAAATAAATCCTCCAATGCCCAAACTAAAAAAGAAAAGCAGGGCAAATTAGTTCCTCATATTGCCCTTTTAGGTAATCAAGACAAAACAACTTTAAAAAGATCCACTACCAATCTTATGATATACAATACTGCTAAAGCGGGAGAAGGTTCCAATAAGGTGTATCCCGGGTATTATCATAACATCGGTACCACCGAAAAACCAAATTGGGAAAGAATTGATGTTACTATAAAACAAGCAGTTAAAAAAGAAGAGTAACACTCGAATCTCCCTAAATGAAAAAAAAAGTCTCCATATTATTTTTTCTTTTCATTTTGCTGCTTTTAAGTGGCTTGGCAAAAAGTCAAGGTTTTACCACCAAGGGGACAGACTTTTGGCTGGGATTTATAGAAAACTACTTAGGAGACGATACAACCCACTCCGACCGCATGAAGGTTTATGTTACCACAGATAACCAAGCTGCTACAGGAACCATTTCCCTGCCTTTAGGAGGTTGGTCGGTAAATTACAGCATTGCTGCTAACTCCACCTATGAAGTGACCATTCCCACCAATTTAGCCATGTGTACAGCTTCTGATGCCATTGAAAACAAAGGGATTCATGTGACATCCGATGTTCAAGTATCTGTCTACCAATTAAATTATGTGCAATATACTTCCGACGCCAATATTGTCATTCCCACGACTTCTTTAGGTAAAAAATACAGAGTTACCACCTATCAACCTACCGGAGCTAAGCCTGCATGGACGGAAGTATCTATTTCAGAGTTGTTAGTGGTAGCTGCATACGATAGCACCGTTATTCGAATTACACCAAAATGCAATACACAAGGCGGTCACGGCGCTAATGTGCCTTTTAACATTACACTAAACCGAGGACAGGTATATCCGATAAAATCTTACCCTACTTCCTCTTATAGCCTCACCGGATCCTTAATTGAAATTGATACCAATGCCCCCAATAATTGTAAACCTTTTGCCGTCTTTTCAGGAAATCAATGCGCATTTATACCGGGAGATTCCTGCTGTTGTAATATCATCTGCGAAGAAATGATGCCCATTAATTCTTGGGGAAAACAATACGTTACCGTTCCTCTTAAAACCCGCAGCAGCGACATTTTTCGATTTGTCGGGCAACAAAATGGAACGGTTTTTACCATCAACGGAGGCACACCCCATGGGTTAAATGCCGGCGGTTACTATGAAGAAGATATTTCAACGGCCTCTTTTATTTCTTCGAATTACCCAATTTCAGTTGCACAATTTAGTAAAAGTGCCGGTACTGACGGAAATGTAAATTCTGATCCCTTTATGATTATGATTAATCCGTTGGAACAAACCATCAAGAGAATCGTCTTCAACTCTTTTGTAACCTCCATTATTTCGAATTACTATGTAAATATTATTTCTCGAACGGCTTATACCGGACTCGTTACATTAGATGGTGTAAACATGGCTTCATCTTTTCATCCGGTAACAGCAAATCCTCAATATTCTTATGCTCAAATTGTTATAAATCAAGGCAACCATATTTTGGTTTCCGACAGTGGACTCATTGCAAATGTTTATGGATACGGAAATTATGAATCCTATGGGTATATTGCCGGAGCCACGGTAAAGAACTTGGAAATAGGGTATAGCATTATTACACCCACCGATACTTTTGCCTATTTCGACTTAAGTGATACTTTGTGTAAAAATACTCCTTTGACTTTTACGGCAACTTTTAGCCAATACATAACTGATTATTCCTGGAATTTTGGAGATGGAAGTCCGATTATGCATGGACAAACTGTTTCTCATACCTTTTCGCAACCTGGATCGTTCAACCTTACTTACTATTACCTAAAAAATGGGGCTTGTGGCTTCGATTCCATTGTTTGGCCCATTCATTTTAAATGCTGCAATCTTCCTCCGGGAATAACAGGATCCTCACCTGCTTGTGTTGGTAGTACGGTTACGGTAAAAGACAGCAGTGCCTTCAATCCAAATGTGACGTACACTTGGAATTTCGGTAATGCCAATGTCATTTCCGGTTCAGGGCAAGGCCCCTATGCACTCAATTGGAATTCAGCCGGATTCGATACCCTTTGGTGCAGCATCTCCGAACTGAACTGTCCTAAAGATTCAGCTTCTTTCCCCATTCAAATTATCACCAGTCCCACTTCCAGTTTCACTGTGGTATCTCCGCTTTGCCCCGGCGAAGCATCGTCAATTGTTTACACAGGAAACGCCCCTGCAACTTCCACTTACCTTTGGGATTTTGATGGTGGGAATATTATTTCCGGAACAGGTCAAGGTCCTTATGATGTTGCTTGGGTAATTCCCGGGACTCACCAAGTAAAGCTTACGGTAAGTCTTGGTGGGTGCGACTCTTCAACAACCATTCCGGTGGTGGTACATCCTCCCCCCATTCCTAACTTTTCACCCAATCCTCAAACGGTTTTTATTGAAACCCCTTTGGTGAATTTTTTCGATAACTCATTAAATACCAATTTATGGTCGTGGAATTTTGGAGATGCCTCTTCAGGTGCTGAAAATTTCTCTACCTTATCTGCACCCTCACATTCCTATTTTTCACAAGGCAATTATCAAGTGATTTTAACTGTAACCAGCCCTGATGGCTGTAAAGATTCTTTATCTAGAAACGTCAACGTTGTGGATATTAATACGTTTTATATCCCCAATGCTTTTACTCCCGGAACCGGTTTAAATGATATTTTCCAACCTTATAGCACAAAAATGGATTATACCCTCTATATTTTCAACCGATGGGGCGAAGAAATATTTAAAGGTTATAATCAAGGATGGGATGGAACCTATCAGGGAAAATATGCCATCGAAGGCGTATATGTTTGGTATTTAGTGTATTCTTTTCCTAATGAACCTAGCAATTCGGCTTATGGCAATGTGACTCTTCTAAAATATTAAGTCTTTTAACAATAAACTGCATACCATGAAAAAATTCATACTCCTGATTTCACTTTTTATAGGTTTTGCTTTAAGAATGCAAGCACAAACCAATGTGCTGATATACTCAGAGGATTTCGAAACCGGAGCACCGGGAATCGCACTCAATGATACCGGAGTGGGTACAAATACCGGCACCAATATGTGGATTATTAATAACAATTACACCGGTACACCTACTTATCCAAACACCACTGACGAAAGTGTTACTTCCGGCGGAAATATTTCTTTTGCGCCCCACAGCAAGTACTTACACATCTACGATCAGCCCAGTGGAATCAGCAGTTGTAATTACAACCCTACCGCCGCATCCAGCCGTTTTGTTCGGATCACCAATGGGTTTTGCACCTTGGGGTTGACCAATGTAAAGCTTACTTTTTTCTATTTGGCTCAAGGCTCTCCAACGGCCTATGCTGAAATATATTACAGCATCAACAATGGCCCTTGGACTTCTGCAGGAACCCAATATTCCAGCCAAACTACATGGCAATACACCATCATTCAAAATCCCATTTTCGATAACAAAAACAATGTTCGATTCGGCATACGTTGGGTAAACAATGCAGGTTCTTTGCCCGGGGCCATGTCTTTTGGTATTGATGATATTTTCCTAACCGGTTCATTCGATAATTTTACCACCAATTTTAATGTGATTATCGATTCTATCCAACCCAACCCCATCTGTCAAAATTTTGGGATGTTGATATTTTATCATTTACCGGTACCGATTTGTGGCAATGGATTTTTCGAAGTACAGCTATCCAACAGTGCAGGTTCTTTCACTACACCTACCAGCTTAGGGATATATATGGCAAGCAATTCGAATGCCAACGGCATACTTTGGCCCACCATACCTGCAGCAACAGCTCCGGGTAGCTGTTATAAAATCAGGATTAAATATTATTTTACGGATTATGCGTTGAATTTCTACTCTAATGCCACCCCCTGCTTCGAAGTTCAGGTCTGCCCCAATACCATTACCACTCAGCAACCGGTGGTGACCATGGGGGGAGATTCTGTTTGCATTGGGAGCGTAATTGATGTTCCCTTTTATTCCACAGGGGTGTTTCTGCCAGGAAATAATTACATCATACAACTCTCCGATTCCACTGGTGCTTTTACCGGGAATATGAATATTTTAGGATCTAAGCCGGACACTCACACTTATGACCCCTTACAAGGCTCTCCTCCCGGTTCTGTTTCCGGACTCATCAATCAAAACAATCAACATATTCCGAATGGTTGCAACTATTACATACGGGTAGTCTCCACAAACCCTGTAGCTACCGGCTTACAATGGGGTCCGTTTTGCATAAAACATTGCGATATTGAAACCAATCACAAGTTGGATATAAAAGCTTGTGTAAATTCTACCACAGGATTCGATACTACTGTGTATGCTAATATTCATTATTTCGATTCTTCAGCCACTGCAGCGGTGTATAATAATCCCAACAACCAATTTATGCTGGAGGTACATAGTTCTCAAACCTTTGCGGTAATTCCTCCGGTGGGAGGATTGGGCAGTATTGCCGCCAGTAACGATACCACTTTTCACATTCATGTACCCAATGCAACCCAATTGAATACCCTTGGACTTTCGCCCGGTTTGTATTATGTGAGGATTAAAGCTACCAATTCCAATCATACTTGGGATGCTAATGGGACTGTCATTCGACTTACCATTGGAGCTCCGGCCGACAATTTATATATTTGGCAGGATCCGGCCGATTCTGTGTTATGTGTTGGGGATGCCGTATATTTTTATCCCATCCCTTATAATGCGGGTCCACCAATGAATTCCACCTACCAATGGTATTTGAATAATGCAGCTTGGTCGACTGATGCAGCCATAGGCATATTGTTTAATGGCGCAGGCGTGTTCAATGTTTCGGTTCGGGAAACCAACTATGGCTGTCCCGGTCCATTAACACCCAACGATGTGAGCCTCCATGTGTTAGCCCCTCCTTCTCCGGGCCTTATTGGTCCAATACAAGTTTGTAAAGGCGATACTGCCTATTACCACATCACCTTCCATCCCGATTTTTATTACGAATGGAATTATTCGGGAGGCGCCATGATAGACACTTCCAATAACGAACTGTATATGCGCTTCGACACCGCCGGAGTGTACACCATAGATTTATTGGTTCTCAACAAATGCGGTCAAACCATCAGTCATAAAAATGTGATTGTGTACGACTATCCCAATCCTACTTTTACAGTAATTCCCCCCGACATTTGTACCGGTGACTCGGTAACCATAAACTATACAGGAGGCTCCCCAACGCCTTTGGTTTTTAGTTGGGATTTGGATGGAGGTTCCTCTAGTTCAGGTGGAAATGATCCCGCACAACACGCAACCTGGTCATCACCGGGGCAAAAATGGATCATCTTGGTTGTGGCGGCATACAGTTGCCACTCAAAAGACACCAATTTTGTAAATGTGACGCAAACTCCAATCCCTGCTTTCACAGCCGATAGTTTGTGTATGGATAAACCCACGTATTTCACCAATAATTCTCAGGGCAACCCGGCTTCTTGGGTTTGGAATTATGGTGATGGCAGCCCATTGGATACGACCCTAAACCCAAGTTATACTTTTCCCGGTTCCGGAAGCTTTAACGTTACCCTGAAAGTTACCCAAGGGAATTGTGTGGATTCATTAACCAAAGCCATCAGCATTGAACCTTGCATTTTACCGGATTTAGTAGTTCCAAACGTATTCACACCCAATGGCGACGGGAATAACGATTTGTTTAAAATTGACGGCTTGAGGTATTATCCAAAATCACAACTTTTGGTTTTTAGCCGTTGGGGAAATATTGTATATAAAAGCGATGATTATCTGAACAATTGGGATGGAGGCAATGCCGCAGATGGGGTTTATTACTACATTCTAAGCCTCAAAAACGGCAAGTCTTTTAGTGGTACGGTGACGATTGTGAGGTAGTTTTTTTGCTTTTTGAATTTTATAATATTCCTGTTAAATTATAAGTTCAAACAATTACAAATAATTAATTAGAGATACTTTTTTATTTCTTTCCAAAGTTTTTTATAGGCTGCTGATTCTGCGCTTTTAGGGAAAGCCGAAGTAACCGGACTTTTATACAAGCCCATTCTTTCAATAAGCGAGCGGCTGGGGATGCTTGCTTTACACAGTTGACTTATGTTTTTTTGGAAATATTCGATATGCTCCAGATGCAGTTTCTTTTTTATTTCAACCATGGACAGGAAAAACAGCAGCTTCTTGGTATTTACTTTAATATTTTCGCAAAAATCAACCAATTGCTCCTGCGTACGCAAGGACAATGGGGTGGGAATGGTTGGAACCAATATTAAATCACATAAAGACAAAATATTTTCCGATAGTAAGGAAATTCCGGGAGGGCAGTCCAATATCACGTAATCGTATTCCTTTTTCAGCTTTGAAAACATATTAGTAAATCTCTTGTCCGATTTTTTAATATCGTTTAGGTATATATCCAGCAAACGGAAAGAAAAGTCGGAAGGAATGAGATCAAGTTTTTCATTATCGGTTTTCTGAATATATTCACGTACATCGTCTTTCCCTTTCATCACCCCTTTAAGCCAAGAAGAGGAGGAGGATTGAATCGAGAAATAAAATCCTGCGGCACCTTGAGGGTCTAAATCCCATAACAAGACTTTTTTATTTTCGGCGGCTGCCAAAAAAGTAATATTCACAGCCGATGCTGTTTTTCCGACTCCCCCTTTAATGTTGTAAAAACTAATGATTTTCATGATGATTTCGTTACATTTAGTAAATCAGTGTATTGCAAAAATAAGAATAATAATTAGGTGAAAATCTTTATTTCTCCCTTATAACCGATTGTATATATGTAATAGTTCCATTTCGCTTCGCTCAATTGCACTAAACATCGATTACATCGGCATTTTAGAATAATTCAACGGATGATTATAAAATTCAAAATGGTATAAGTTTGCCAAAGCATCAAATCATCATGAATTTCCCACTCTTTCGAACCTAAAATCGCAAATGGCTTGTCCTTTAGCCAGAGTTCCTTTTCGGGAATAATGAATTCCCATGGCTTTAAAGTATTCGGGATAAGCTAAGTCATCGGCATAACAATTTGGAATACAAGCATTCGGAACACCCATTCGCTTGGCAAGCTCATGCCAAACACACCAATGAATATCAAATTGAATCGCATTTTCATTGCTTTCAGAAATTACCATATCATGACATCCTGCTTTAGTGGCTGCTTGGGGTGCCACGGCCAAATATGCCCTAAAAAAAGCAATGGGGTCGCCATACTCCTTTATTTCTTCTACGGTAGGGGAAGATTGTAATAAGGCTTCGGCAGCCGTTTTATCCATTACTTTGAACATAATTTCCATCGCCCTTTGGTTAGAAGTTACTTTAGAAAGGGCTGAAAACATGGCAATATATTCAAGTTGCTGCTTTAAAAAACGTTCATTTTTCATCCCTTTAGCATGAATGTCGGAAAGGTCGAGCGAGAAGGCTCTTTTCTTTTCCTTCCCGAATTGATACAATAACTTGAATTTTTGCGGAAAATTAAGTTCTTGCAACACTGTTTTTTGAGCGGTCTTTTTGATTTTTCTTTTAAAATCCTCATCCCATCCTCCTTCGGCATCGCTTGTAGCCACACCATAACCTTTATACATCGATATGTCTTTTTTCATTTTATCAAAGAATTTAGTATGATTTTACAATAAATATTAGACGAAAATCCTTAGTTCGATAGCGTAATGGAACATTGTACGCTGAAGTGATTAAAATTGATGTCATTTTTGTATGCGGTTGAAAATTCTTGTAATCTTTCTCATGGGTCTAAATGTTCCAGTATAAATCAAGGCTATTTTATTGTAACCTGAAGTTTTATCACTTCCAATGTAACAAACCTCCTTTTTATCTTTACTGTGGAAAATTGGAATACCGGCTAAGACGTCGATTTGCGTTATGTCCATGGTCGGATTACCTATTAAAACCCATTCGTCAGGGTAAAGCTTCTTAATATCAAATATATCCAATATTGCTTCCATTTAATCCTTTTTAAATACAATTCTAAATCTTAATAATTGTCATGTCAAACTTCCACTATTTGCTTGCAACTCGCTTACATATACAACTTTACATAATTTCACGCTTTGGTTTTTAAAAACACAATGCTTTCCCATCATAAATTTATATGCTCCACACTCTTTCTTACCCAATCTTTCAAGCATGCATTTTTAAAGTCAAACCATTGCTGACGGTATTCTCCTGAATTATCAATAACATATTTGAATTCCCTAAAGGGTTTCTTCCGATTCAATGCTTCAAAAAGTCGGTCTTTAAGACGGTTTGAATCATCTAAACTTTCGGCAAAGTTTTCCATGATTTGGAATGAATTATAAGATTCAAGGGGTTCCACTTGTATGTAATCGAGGAAGTCGTTTTCGAGTTTTTCATTCTCTTCCGACCAGGCCTCCATATCCATTTCAGGATATTTAAACAAGTCAGGAACCGAGATTAATTCCCCGGTTTGTTTGTGAATAAAGCATCTATAGCCACAGTCAATGAGTTCGGCAATTTCTTTTATTTGGTCTTCGGTAATATTCATAGCATATTTAAAACTCATACTGGAATGCTAGCTTTAACTATGTTTTCAGAGGTAGCTTTTCGCAACTCCATGAGTGCAAAAAAACAAAAAAGCCATTAATTATGCAATTTTATTCGGATTTCTATGATAACCTTTTTCTCCAAATGGCATAATCTCCTCAATCATCATGATTTCAAGGGTTTTAACTTCTTTGGCATAATTGATTTCTTTGCCTTCAACCTCTTTAATTTCTTCTAATATTTCATACACAAAGTTTTCGGCTCCCATGGCTTTCCACTCTTTTTGCAGGGCATCATTGCTGTGGTTCCCAAAATTTAATTGAATCCGATGCGAATGCCAAACCGCATTCAGGTCGAGGCTGCTGCCAATGAAGACTTTCCCGTTGCTCAGGTTTCTTATTTGAAATACCCCCATGGGATATTTCATTTGCTTGTATGCTTCTTTCAGTTCTTTTCTGGTTTTCATTTGGAAGGGGATGTATGCAAACGCATGCTTTTAAAACAATATAAGGATTGGCACCTTAAAACAATAAATTAAATCCCATATCCTTCTTTTTATATTTTTCGATTTCTGAAGAAAGAAATTTAATTTGCTGTCTTGCCACAAACTCCCTGAAAATATCTGGATTTCCCTGTTCCTCAGCCTCATTCAATAGGTCGATATATTCAGCTCTATCTTCGGTAAATATTTTAATCGGAGGTTGATTGTGATATTGTTGAATATAATTCATTAATAATCTTGCAGTTCTTCCATTACCGTCGCCAAACGGATGAATATTCATGAAATTATAATGCAAATCAGAAGCCAGTTTTACAATGTTTTCATCTTTAACAACATCAAGGTTGGCATTCACCGTATTGCAAAGTTGCATCAGCAATGCCTCAAAATGATCTTTCAGCATTAAATGGTCTTTCAAAGGTTTACCTTTAGCCGTTATATCATGCTCAAGCAGTACTTTTGTATTGGTTTCTGTTAAGGAACAACCTTCAATTTTTGTAGAATGCCAAACAATGGAAATCATACAAAACTTTTCATAATCTATGATGTTTTGTAGGTTCAGGCTTTGATATTCCTTTGTTAATTGGGTTAATTCCTTCCAAATCATTTGGGTGTTGTTTAAGCTATGTAGACACAAAAATACGCTTTTTATTGCATTGAACTCCGATTTCGTATAAGGGAAACACTTTGATACATACGCATTACGTCTATTTCCACTTTAGCTGTACTGCTTGCTTTTATGTA
Source organism: uncultured Bacteroidales bacterium (assembly GCA_964543995.1). Taxonomy (GTDB): domain Bacteria; phylum Bacteroidota; class Bacteroidia; order Bacteroidales; family CAIXTV01; genus CAIXTV01. The sequence goes on along the minus strand of CAZJBB010000022.1, from coordinate 2,923 downwards.
AATACCGCTCAAAGTTAACATTTTATCTTATTATCCCAAAGCCTTAAGATAAATTTGAGTTGCTTCTTGCTTCTGCTAGTTTTTTGTGTATATGCCTCATTGGTTTTGCGCAGGAACGGTCTAATAGGTCTTATAAATAATGCAGATCGCAGTCATTTTACTCAAACTCCTTTTGCGGGTGTCCTTTTGGTAATTTGCCAAAAAAGTTTTTGTATGCCTTTACCAATTTATTTAATGGTTTGTATTTTGCGTCTTCGTATTCATCCTCATATGTTTTATCTAAATCCTTTTGAAATTCCTTAGCTTTTTGATCATTTTCCGTTAAGCCGAGCTTATTTATCACCGACAATTCAGGTTGATACGTTGAACGATCATGACATTCCATAGAATCAAGAACTTTCTTAGGATCTATCAGAAAAAGTCTTGGGAAAAAGTAATGCCAATCACAGTGCAATTCTTTTAATTTTTGAAATACAAACTCATAGAATGGTGTTAGGTCAGCCCTTGAGCAAATCCAAATTGTACCCATGTAAAAATCCATGTATTGGTATTTCCCGGGGGGGTAATTGTAATTTTGACACAAGAAACCTGCAATAAAATTCCCACTTCCTCTCATTGATCCAAGCTCATAAATTTTATTATCAACTCCAATTACATCGTGATTGTTTGAAAAAATATCATAAACCGCAAGACCAAGAACATATAAAAACTCATCAAACTCATTTATCCCAACCAATTCATCCTGCTTAAATGAACTTAACTCTAATGTATCATCTTCTTTAAGATTCTTCTTTTTTAAAAGGCCATTGATATTATCCATCATCAATTTGTTTTCATCAAACTGTTGTTTTGGAGTTGGATGTAAAAATTGAATATAATCTGAATTTACCCAACCTTCCGGGGCTAATTTATGATACAAGCTTAATGCATCATTAAAAATGTACTTCAATATTTCAGTGCATTCAATATCTGTTTTATTGAGATCATCACTTACCATAGTCATTCCGGTTTTGTACTCGCAATTTTCTAGTGTTTTAAGGTTATGAAACGTTGCGGATTAAAGCAAAGATAAAACTTTTATTATGGTTACCATATTTTAGCTACAATAATTCTATATCCAAAATTTCACCACATTGATTGGCTGACAACTCGTTAATAAATGACATTTTTAAAAAGTTTCGACTCCAATAGTACTGGTAAAAGGTTCTTTATCTGAAAAATGATAATCAATAGACTTATACGGCAGTCCTTCTTTATCAAATAATAATTCGAATGATCCAATTAAAAAATCATGATCATCCTCTTTGTATAAGAAATACCCACAATGTACAAGTTTGCCCTCTTTATAAGTATAATAATGATAGTCACTTCTCGCAAAATTCCTAGAAATAATGACTGAATCAAGCCCGTTTTTATTATATTGGAACCGATAATAGAGTGTATCTTTATTGCTCAATAAATAAACTACGCAATTATTATTTATTACTTGTGTATCTGCAATTATCTGTAGATTAGGGTCTTTCAATATATGACATGCTCCGGTAAGACTGTTGGTTTTTTTTTGATAGGCAGTATCTCCGGTGAGAGAATAAGAATATTCAGTCACCATTATGTAGGGATCTTTCAACCCTGTCCAAGAAGCTGCGGAGACGTTTTTTCTACCTTTGTTATCGTAAGTATAACATTCGTAAAACGTGAAATTATTTCCTGAAAAGCAAGAATCAATTTCATTTTTGGAAACTTCATTTTTGTATCCCTTACTTGTGATTTGACTAATCTTGCCATTTTTATCAAAATAGGTATTTCTTAATATTGTATCATTTACCAGCCTATCAGATTCTGTAATTCTTTTTATTTTCAATGCTTCAATGTATTCTTTGGGAATTATTGATCCAGCTAATTGTGCAAATGAAAAATTGATTTGGAAGAAAAACAACAGAATAAACATTTCTAATGATGGCTTCATATGTTTGGGACAAAAGCACTGGTGATGCTGATGGTAGGGTTCTAATTTGTATATAGGTCTCACCCGATATTAATTTTATTTGTTGTTTATCACTTGCAATCTTTCGTCATTTCCCCGCTGAGAGAATAAAGTCATAAGCTGTTAATTTATTTTTATAAATTGTCCGATAGAATTTATTAACCAAAACAATGTAATCCCAAAAGCACTAGAATGAATAATTAATAAAAAAAATCAGTGGGATATACTATATCTCTCCTTGGTGTAAATCCCAAACGGGGAAACACATTTCATAATCATTCCAAATGATATCCCCATATTCTATTGAGTAATTTTGGAACAATTTCTTATCAAGGAATTTTCTGGTCATAGGGTTTTTAGCATTATTTAAAAAACCTTCAAAATCTATTAATCGCTCTAGACCATCGGAAAATAAAAGCCTTATTTTATATTCTCCCATATAATCCGCTTTGTTAATTGAGATCACCATAACCTTAGATTTTTTTCGTTATTTTCTCCGATGAAATTTCAATATTATAGACAAAGAAATCAATCCATTTTCTCACAATATCATCTCGGTAAAGCTCCACAATCTTTTTGAATTTTTTTAAATTCTGAACGTCTAAAGGCTCTTTCCCCTGTACTTCTTTTATTATGACTTCTTTAAACTTGCCGTTTTCATAAATAATCTCCGCTTTACTTTCTTTATCCTGAAATTTGCCATGTATATGAATAGGGTCATGCTCTTGAGAATAGAACAAGAAAATCAATCCGAAATATTCATACAATTTTGGCATACAAAAATCTTTCACACAAAAGTAATGAATTTGTAAAAACAATTCAATTGTAACGTCTTTTTTCTGAATCCCAACTCCGGTTTTGGTTATGGAGTCCACTTTTTATGTGTATAATGGACCCTATCTTTAGAACAGCTAAACGCAGATATTATGTCAATTTATC
>CAZJBB010000021.1:0-26467 GCA_964543995.1 uncultured Bacteroidales bacterium | reverse complement strand
TCGAGTTTAATCGAGAAGTCCTAGTGCTAATAAACCTAAGTCTTATTTCCGAAAAACAAAGCATTGACAATGGGTTTTGTCCTGTTTTAATGTTACAGGGATATTTGCTTTTTTGTCAAGCTATTCTGTGCAAGACTTTTGCTAACGACCTTACTTCCTCAACACCCCCATAGCCCACGTTCTGATATTAAAGATAGATAAGAAAGTACAAATAATTACCGCCATATTTCCTTTGGGGTCGGTTTTATCGTACTGGTCGTAAAAGGTGTTGGAATCAAAGAATCTAAAAAAGGAAGGTTTTAATTTCCATCGATTAGGGTTGGAGATAAAATGAACCAAATCGCCGGGAATTAACCACCGACAACGAATACCAATGGGATACTCCTCTTGTGCGATATCATTTCTTTGCATCATTTTATATAAAGCATCAGGGAAATTAACCCCCGAAACCTGGGCAAGTTGAAGCGAACCCCAAAATCGGGGATTGATTTCCATGAGTTTTGGGAGCTGGTCTCGATTATCCATTTTAAATTCAACCATAGCCACTCCGGTCCAGGAAATTTCTTTCAAAAGCTCGGAACTAAAGTGGATGATGTCTTGCTGATGGGTACTTTCTCTTAATGTACTGGGTCCGCCTTTTACAGGAAACTCTCTAAGGCGTTTATATGAAAAATGCAGCAAAGTTTTTCCGTTTTGAACTAACATTCCAACCCCAACACCTTGTCCTTCCCAAGGAAGACATTCTTGTATGATGGGTGTTCCATGTTTATGTTTTATAAAAGGGTAAAACTTTTCAAATTCCGCTTGATTGTTTATTCTTTTAACGCCCCTCGAACCACTTCCTTTTCGTGCTTTGATAATCAATGGGAAGCCCAATTGACTTATGGTTTGTTTTATTTCTTCTTCATTTATAGGTAAATAGCTTTTTGGGATGGGGATACCCAATCTTTTTGCCAATTGAAGTACTTCCCATTTGTCGTTGGCGAGGTTGAATTTATTTACATCTGGTAAAGGCAATTGGGTATATGATTCAATTTGGTCTTTATGCTGCAGAATGATCAGAGTAGCAGCTTCATCCATGGGCATGATGCATGAGAATGGTACCGACTTCAATAAGTTAAGTAAAGCCTCTAAATATTCCTTGGGTTTCTCTTCAGGGAAAGGAAAAATATAGTGTTTTTTTGCATACTTCGACCAAATGGTAGGCGAAAGGTAGGTATGTGTGATGGCATGAACTTCATATCCGGCTTTACCTAAAGAGCGCATGGCCGATAAGGTCTTACGGGTCCAACAATCGGTAAGCAGTATTTTGGGTTTACTCATGATCATTTAATGAAGAAACAAAATCGGAATAAGTGGTGCAAACATATGGCTTATTCATGATTTTCTCTAATCGATTCAAGGTGTTTTTTCGATTGTAATATAGTAACCAATGGAAAAAAGTGTTGTGGATTTCAGGGAAATTAAAATGTTCTACTTCCGAATCAATGTCATAAGGATGGAAATAGGAAGTGCAATGATGTTGAAATTTAAAATGCCAATAATAACAATGCAGCACCATCCAAAAGGGAAGCGCCCTAAAATACACCCCCCCGCTAAACGGAAGGGAAAGTATGGAATTCTTGGGATACAAACTGATGGGAATTTCAGTCACTCCATGTATTTTTCTAATTTCATTCCCGAAATTTTCCCATCCATAAATAGGACTTTTCCCCGGAAGCACTGAGCTGGAATATATATACCCTGCTTTTTCCAGCATTTCATAAGCCCATTGGGTGTTGGCGGTCATTGAAAATCTGGGGGCTCGATATCCAATCACTTCTTTGGCTCCGCATTTTAATAAGCGTTCTTTACACAAGGAGATGTCTTTGTAGAAGCTTTCCGGTGTATGTTCATCAAGATGTTTATGGTTTAATGAATGACATGCAATTTCATGTCCTTTTTGCGTTATTACTTTTATAAGATCAGGATAATGAAGAGCTATATCACCAACCGTAAAAAACGTTACTTTTGTGTGATGCTTTTCGAAAAAATCAAGAAGCTGGGTTACGTTATCGAAAATGCGATCGGGAATGTGATGATGGTTTTCCATTCTCAATCGAACGTCTTCGAGGTCAATGCTCAAAAGGTGATTTTTTGGAGGCTTCATTATTTCAAAAGTACTAAAATTTTAATAATCATTACCGGCATGAAAAGTAAAAAGTGTAAGTGTTTGACTGCGATACGTTTAGCTAAAGTGGCCGTTTTCTTTTTAATCATTTTAGTTTTAGGGGCTTGCAGAACTCATGGCTCTTGTCGCCACATGGGACCGCACAATTCGGATTTAAGAAGAGGCATTGCGCATTAATATTTGAAAGTAAAATTAATATTTGCTTAATATATAAGTGCTTTAATTCCGAAATAAAGTGTATTTTTGCAAACTTAAAATTACATCGCATTTTTGATTTTGCTAAAGTTCTCATTTTTCAATATTTACAAGAATGATATACGCTGAAAGCATTATTAAATAAGGTGTTCTAGTTAATTACAAAGAATATATAAAACATTATGCCATTAAACAAACTAAGAAACATTGGTATTGCAGCACACATTGATGCAGGTAAGACCACCGTTACAGAACGAATTTTATTTTTTACCGGAGTCAACCGTAAGGTGGGTGAGGTACATGATGGGCAAGCCACCATGGACTTTATGAAACAAGAGCAAGAACGTGGAATTACCATTGCTTCAGCGGCCATTACGGCGCATTGGAAAGACCACCAAATCAATTTAATTGACACTCCGGGACACGTTGATTTCACCATTGAAGTGGAGCGTTCCTTACGTGTTATTGATGGTATGGTTGCTGTTTTTTGTGCAGTAGGAGGGGTAGAACCTCAAAGTGAAACCGTTTGGAACCAAGCCGATCGTTATAGAGTGCCCCGTATCGGATTTATTAATAAAATGGATAGAACCGGTGCCGATTTTGATGAAGTGGTTGGCCAAATGAATAAATACCTGGATGCCAACGCCGTTCCATTTCAATTACCCATGGGGGCTGAGGAAAATTTCGAAGGAATCATCGATTTGTTCACATTAAAAGCCTATACTTTTCAAGATACCCAAAGCATTGAAATTGAAATTCCTGAAGCCTATAAAACAAAAGCAAAAGAAGCAAGAAATACCTTGGTGGAAGCGCTTTCTGATTTTAATGATGAAATTGCAGATTTATTTTTGGAAGATAAAGATGTCCCTGCTGAATTATTGAAAAAAGCAGGTAGAGAAGCTGCGTTGAAGCTTTTGATTACTCCAGTATTCTGCGGTGCCGCATACAAAAATAAAGGTGTTCAAATGTTATTGGATGCCGTAGTGGATTTCCTTCCATCACCGGTGGATGTAGGTGCCGTTGTAGGTACCGATATGGATGATCCTGAAAAGACCCATACTCGTCATCCCTCCCCAAAAGAACCTTTTGCAGCTTTGGCTTTTAAACTGATAAATGATCCTTATGTAGGTCAACAAACTTTTATCAGAATATTCTCCGGCCATTTGACCAGTGGGATGCAGTTTTATAATGCCAGCAAGTTGAAATATGAACGTGCCGGTCGTATATTCCGTATTCGTGCGAAAGACCGTGAAGAAATTACCGAAGCAGGCCCAGGTGAAATTGTCGCCTTAGTTGGAATGAAAGTTACCAGAACAGGGGATACCCTTTGTGATAATGATCATAAAATGTTGTTAGAATCTATTTTGGTTCCACCTGCAGTGATTGAAATGAAAATCAACCCGGTGGTGCGTAAAGAAAATGAAAAAATGGGAGAAGCCCTGAGCCGATTAATTAATGAAGATCCTTCATTTCGTGCTCGATATGATGAAGAAACCGAAGAAACGGTTATTTCCGGTATGGGTGAATTGCATTTAGAAATTATTGTCGATCGATTGAAAGAAGAATTTAAAGTCGCTGTGGAAGTGGGCGAACCTGCCGTTTCTTTCCGCGAAACCATTACCTCTGAAATCGAAAACAATCATAAACATGTTAAACAAAGCGGTGGTAAAGGTCAATATGCGCATACGGTGATGAGACTCGAACCCAATCCTGATAAAGGATATGAATTTGTGGATAAAGTAAAAGGTGGAAATATACCTAATGAATTCATCAGTTCTGTAAATAAAGGTCTTATCAAAGCCCAGGAAAAAGGTCCATTGGCCGGTTTCCCGGTAGTAGATGTAAAAGTGGTATTGTTGGATGGGAGTGCCCATGCAGTGGATTCCTCGGATATGGCTTTCCAACTTTGTGCTCAAATGGGATTTAAACAAGGTTTCATGAAAGGAAATCCTATCTTATTAGAACCGGTGATGAAAATTGAAATCAACACTCCTGATGATTATATTGGGAATGTTACCGGCGATTTTAACAAACGTCGTGGCCGCATCGAATCCATGCGTCGTTATCGTAAAGGTTCTCAAAAACTCAATGGATTTGTACCTTTAATGGAAATGTTTGGGTATGCAACTACATTACGAAATGTTTCCAGTGGAAGAGCCAATTACTCCATGGAATTTCATAAATACATGCCTTTGCCTGCAAGCGTACAAGAAGAATTGTTGAAGAAAATGGCCAAGAAAGCTGCTGAAAAAGCGAAGTAATTGAGAATTAGCAATTTATAATTAAAGGAGAAACTAGGTTTTCTCCTTTTTTATTAATAGTTCCTGAATTTTGAATAATTGAAGTGGTAACTACTTCCTATCGAAAAATGGGCTTTTACTCGTAACGGAAAGGGGTATGCCCATGCATACTTTTATATTTTTATCGACTATGCCAATCTCCATAGCCGCTTTTCCTGCCGAATACATAATGCGGTTATCTACCCTTAAATCAGCGGCCAGACTTACTGCAGAACCCAATGCAATGCCCAAATTCAATAGATTAAATGCACACGGAGCTTCAGGTACATTGGTTTTGGTGCTACAATTATCGAATCCACAGAGCCCACAATAGTGTAAATTGGTTGGGGCAATTTGAGTTCCTATGAGGATTAATATTCCTGATGCAAGCAGGTTTTCGGCATCTCTTATAAAAAACTCACTTCCTTCTTTCTTGCCGATTTCTTTCATCTTATCGATGATTTGTTGTAATTCAGAACCGGTAACCACTGAAATGCTCAACGTATCGATGCCCCTTCCTTTTGGAGCAGTTCGGGCGGCGGTCATGATTTTTTTTGCAGTTTCGAGTAGGGTTTCCTTACGAACGCTTTCTTCGGTTATGTTAGCCATAATGTTGTATTAAAAATGTAAGTGAATGTGTTTCGCAACTTTTTCCATCAACCACATTGGGGTGGATGTCGCCCCACAGATGCCCACCGTTTCTATTTGGTTGAACCAATCCGGTTTTAATCCATCGACATCTGAAATTAAATAGGAATTTGCATTTACTTTCTGACATTCAGCAAATAAAGCCAATCCATTCGAGCTTTTGATGCCGCTTACAAAAATGATTACATGATGCAAGCGTGCAAATTTCCTTAAATGCGGTGCTCGGTGCGAAACTTGACGACAAATGGAGTCAATGGCAACGAAGTCGTCGAGACTCTTTCCGTTTTCAGAAACCTTTTCTTTAATGAGTTCAACAATTTTTTTAAATCCATCTATGCTTTGAGTGGTTTGTGAATACAAACGTATGGGTCGTGAAAAATCAATTTTACTCAAATCATCCGGATGATTAATGATGATGGCTTCGTTTTGTGTTTGTCCAACCAAGCCGTTCACTTCGGCATGTCCCTCTTTACCATATATTACAATTTGTCCGTTTTTATTACGAATTTCTTCATAGCCTTTGCGAATGCGTTCCTGTAATTTCAATACCACCGGACAGGTAGCATCAATTAAAGTGATTTCGTTTTCTAAAGCCTGACGGTATGTTTTCGGGGGCTCCCCATGGGCACGAATCAGTACTTTTTGATGATGGATGTTCGGCAATTCATCATGTTCAATGACCACCAATCCTTTGTCTTTTAAACGATTTACTTCAGCATTATTGTGTACAATATCTCCTAGGCACAACAAAGAGGGGTTGTTTTTAAGTTCTTTTTCAGCGGCATTAATTGCATTTACAACGCCAAAACAAAAACCGGATTGGGTATCAATGGTAATTTTCATATTGTTTTGAAACCGTAAAATTATAGCATAATTCTATACTGTAGATGCTTATTGAGTTAATTGTTGCTAAGTTATTGATTAACAGTATTGAAAGGTGCTCGTAGTGGATGGTTTATTGTATTGAGCTTTTAATTGAGTAGCTGCAAAAAAAATGTTGAACCTGTCAGTAAGTAAAATCTTGATAATCAAAAATTACTTCGACAAGTTCAACACCTATTTTAATAGTTTAATACTGTTTTTTATTCCATTATTTTATGTTTATCTTATTGCTAATTACATTATTTTCCGTAACCATTTTTATGATATATGAACCGTTTGCCAGGTTAAGGTTGTATTTTGTGATTGAGTTAATTTCAGGTTTGAAAGAAGTAACCACTTGCCCTAATGTATTGTAAATTACCACTTCGTTAATTTTCATTAAGGAAGGATTGTTTACATAAACTGTGTTTTCAAATGCGTAAGCATTGATGGTTGCATCTTGCTTTTCAGTTGAAGCATTACCAAAATGAACTTTGAAACGGTTTGCATTATCAGTAGTAGTAGCATCAAATGTATAAGCATTTTGTTCTGTTAAGTTAATCATTTTCCCTGCTTTGAGGTCTTCCAAATAAATTTGAGTACCTGCATTGAAGCTTTCAAGGTCAGTTGCCGTGATGGTGTAAAGTGCATTAGCGCCTACTTTTAAGCCCACAGGAACGACTACGTTTTCATTAATTTCAGGTAAGCAATTGATAGAAAGTACATTGTCAGGAGTGATAGAGAATAACTGAGGCGTTTCTTCAGGACCAAACATTTTTTCAGCATCCAACTGGTTGTCGGTGCCTTCAGTTGCTTCAGCGTTGAAGTAAATACGGGTACCATCTGAGTAACCATTACCATTAACAGTTAAGCCCAATTGATTTGGAACAAAACTTTTGAAATTGGCAGAAGAGATACTTTGAGATGATGCCGGAATAATTAATATAGGTGATGGGCCAGTGGCTTTGACAAAGAAACCTTGATTTTCAGCAATAAGTCCATTAAAACCCGGGGTTCCGGTAACACCGTTCCATGAAAGATAAGCATTCGCAATAGGATCAAAAACTTGAATTGAATTGCTAATATTGTTTTTTATCCAAGTATTGATGTTGCCGTTTAAGCGACAAGCATAGGGGTTTCCTACCAAATTAGACCCTTTGGTTACATTGGTGTATGACAATACACGTGGAAATCCGGTGAGTGGATTAATAGCGGGTCCTGAGGTTAATGCAATATCCCCTCTATTGAATGCACTCCCTTTAAATTTGTACAATTTTTCAGCAGCATTATAAACAGAATAACCTTGTCCAACGTTTAATGCAATATTAATACTGGTTATACCCATCCAAGCAGCGGTACTTTCATTAAATGCATTTAAATAAGAACCTTGGAAAGTTTGGGCAATAGCGTTTGTTAATGGAGAAGATACAAAATGGCTCTTGCTAGCTGAAGCATATCGTTCTGCTTCAATATTATGAGAAAGAACGTTTAATACTCCGTTTTGTAGAATAGCACCTGTGCTGGTGGCTGTTGAGTATATATAAACAAAATTGGTTACATTAAGTGTATCCCCTGAATTTATTGTTAATGCACCGCTTTTATTTATCCCAAGCCAATAGCAAAGACCATTTGCAGCAAGAGTACAGCTCCCATTAATAAATACGGTAGAAGTAGATGTGGGGACTCCATTAGTCCATTTTGTTGCATCGCTCCATAATCCTGTGCCATTAAATTGAGTAACATTACGGGTATCCAATCCATTGGTAACGCCATATACTGTATCAATGGTACTTACTGCATACGCTCTATAATAATAATAGGAGTTTGGATTTAATCCTGTAATCGTATCGGAATAATTGCCTGTTGCCAAACCGGAAGCGATGTATTTGGTTCCGGACAACAAAGTTGGGTTTGCATTGGCTGAAACAATAAATCCATGCTCCACATTTGCATCTCCGCCATTACTGATTATCGTACCATGCAATATGGCAGACGTTTGGATGTTGTTTGTATACCCATTGGTTTGAACAGAAAGCTTTGAAATAACATTTAGCATGGATGTATTAATTGCGTATTGTTGTTGATCACAAAACATATATCGGAATGTAAATGTTCTTCTTAGTGTATCCAACGCATTCGTTAGGACATAGTAATAGTATTCATGAAATGGGTAGTTTGAAGGTGTGATTTCCCCTCCATATTGTGGAAATTCTCCATTTATAGTATAGTATGAGTAAGCCAATATATTATGGCCCTCATGATAAAATTTCATGGTATCCCCAACATAAGCGAAATTATACCAATAATAAAGTAAGGAATCAGTAGGAGAGGTATGCACATAAAAAACAATAGAATCTGCAGTATTCTTAATATAGTGTATGGAATTAAACGAATCCATTGAGCTAAAGTTAGAAACGTGTCGAGGATATTCTAATGTCCAAATATCAGGCTCTGTGAGGTCACTTGGGTTCATTGCCGGAGCAGGTACATATATTTCGTTTGAGATACCATAAAGCCAACTTTTAGTCAAAATACATTTGATATGGGCGTCTACTGAAGAGGAGGAAGGGGAGGGTACCGTATATGAGAAGTAAGGACTGTTGGTGCCAACAACCGAATCATTGATCAACCACCGATAACTAAAATAATTGGTATCCAATTTATGTAATTCAAAATAATTTACCCATGAAGAAGTTGTGTCCTTGTAGGATTCAGCCATGGAGGAATAATTTAATGAATTAAAAGGCATTAAAGGATCAGGCGTACCGGAATTTTCTAAATAATATTGATATTCGGTATTATAATAATTATTGGGTTTTGCTAATAGTTTTACTATACCTCCCGGACATAGATTTACAATGTCTGAATCATTAACAGTGATAATTGCCTTTTGGGATTGCATATTAAGAACATGCATAATAATTTTATTTGATGTTGCAGTACTATTTGCAGCACAACCATCAGCTGTAACTATTACGTAAACACTATCTAAGTCGTTAAAAAAGTATATAGGATGAAGGTCTAAAAAGGCACTATCACTTGGCATCAGGAACCCATTTATCATCCATTGATAAGTAATATTTTGAGTTGAAGAGGCCACCGCATGAAAAGTTGGGATATCTATAAATTCATTTATGTAGTTTTGACTTGCTGTAATAGCAACAGACAGGGTATCTGTAACTGTCATGTGAATTGTGTTTGAAATCGCTGGACTACCGATAACTGGTGAAACACTTGATGTTAATATACATTTTATACTGTCATGATTTGATGGGATATAAGAAAAAGTGTTGGAATCTGTACCCACATTATTTCCGTTTACTTTCCATTGAAAAGTGGGACTTGTGCCTCCATTAGTAGGAATCGCTATATAAGTGACCGAAGTATTGGTACAGAAGGGGTTGGATGAAGCAATAATCTTAACACTTGCAACAACAGGATTCACTACCATAGTAACAGGAGAGGAAGTAGTCGGATTGTTGGTGACACAAACAGCGTTAGAAGTAAGGGTACAAGTAACCACATCGTTGTTATTGGGGACATAATACAAGTTACTGCTATTTGAACCTGCGATCGTGCCGTTTATTTTCCATTGGTAAGTAGGAGAGGAACCGCCATTGGTTGGGGTTGCATAGAAAAGTACTGAGGTTCCGGAAGTAACATTATTGGCATCAGGCGCAATGGAAACAGAAGCTGTCAATGCATTGGTAACCGTAACATTGACACTCCCATTCATAGTTGTTCCGGCTCCGTTAGTTTCTTTACAAGTATAAGCACCGGCACCCGTTGCCGCAATGGAAAGCGCATTTCCGGTTCCGGCGATCGCAGAACCAAAAGCTACCCCATCTTTGTAGAATTGATAGTTTCGACTTAACTCTGAGCCATCTATGCTCACATTAACAGGAGTTCCAGTACTGCAATAATTACCTCCACCGGTTACGTTATAAACAGTAGGGGTTACCGGAGGATTGGATGCAGAAAAGCTTAAGTTCTTTAACCCACTCAGTGCAAATGTCCCGGTTGCATTGTCTGTTTTCTGAACGTTTAGATTTCCCGACGAAAATGTCATTTTTTGTATACTGCTTAAAGCATAAGCGGTTTGGCTTCCGCTATTTTGTTTCACAAATATGGTTTGTGAATGCAATCCTGTAAATGGAATACTGCACAAGAATGCAAAGATGAATGTTAGTAGGTTGGTTTTCATTTTATTGTTTTAATGATAATTACTTTATTTAATCTTTTATGCAGCGAATTGACAATCCTAATTCCTTACTGCTTCCACTCCTGCCAACGGTATTGGAATTGTACGCAATAAGTCGGTACCAATCGCTTGCAGGGCTGTTCTCAGTGGTGCTCAACCAATAACCATCGTAGCCAAGGTTGCCAAATGTTCCATTACTACCATGTGAGCCACCTGGAAGGGCGGTAAAACCGCTTTCGTTGGTAGCACTTGTATTGGGGGTATTCCAATGTATTATGCCTGTTTCTTTAAGTTTGCCACTTGCAACATTGTTGCCTCCAAGGTAGGTTATTAGAGTAGTCCATTCTGCATCACTTGGCAAGTGCCAAGCTGTTGGACAAACGCCTTGTACTCCGCTTGGATTAGCAGAGCTGCTTGCTGATCCATTCATAGCCGCTGGCCAATTGTATAATACACCATACGTTATGTAATTATTTGTGGATTTAGCTTCATTTACATTTGTTCCGTTATAACCATATACATAAAAATATGGTGTTGAGGTTGAACTGGTGGTAGGACCAACCACACTTGGTAAGTAAGAAAGGTTTTCGGCCATCCATACCTGTGTGCCAATGGTTACAGTGCGATAGACATTCCCATCTCTACTATCTATAAAGAAATTGGGTTGGTGAAACAAAACACTATCCACCTGAGTGTTAACATTATATTTGCCCACCACAACTCCACTTTTCATTACATACATGGTGTCGTTTTGGGCTGAGAGGCTTCCAATGAAAAGAGTGGTAGCAAAGAGGAGTGCTAATACAGTTCGTTTAATTGTTTTTAATGGTTTCATTTTTTTTAAAGTTTGTTTTTTCATGAATGAAATTTTGTGTTGTATATAGTTTTGATTAGGTAGAAATATTTAATTTCATTGAGTTCAAAAAAATCATTTAGAATACAAAACAAAAGTATATTATTTATTAATAAACACAACAAGGATAAATATTTTTTTTGTTAACTAAATAACATTTTTATATATATGAATATCAGCATGTTAAGTTGTTTTGTTGTTTGGGAGTTAAATGTGCTTTCTTTTTTTAAAATAGCTATATTCTTGATGATGAAATAAATAGCAGTTTTGTCTTTGATTGTATTTGTCAGAAAATGGCTAAAGTGAATTGTTAAAGAAATAAGGAAAAGTGAGTTTTTTCCATGTAATTATTACTCGAAAGTCTCTTTGACTGAACTAAATTACTTCAACGCTTTTCTTGCCTTTAAAATATATTTGGCTGTATCTAAAGGACTGATTCCCTTATAAGGTCGAATAACTCCTTGTTCATCATTGCAGGTGTTGTAACAGTGGAATTGAGTGGAAATCTTAGCTTTCCCTCCCGAACGAGAACTCAGTTTAACCGGATAATCCAAGGAAGTGGCTAATGGAAAGGTGCCTTGAAGGATAAACCTGCCGTTTTGCATTTCCGGGCTATCAAAAGTGCCTCGCATTTGGGTGATATCGCTGGTAATGCTCCCCAATAAGTCTTCTGTAGCAGAAATCTTAAAAGAAAGTATAGGTTCTAACAGGGTGGTTCCGCTGTTTTGCAATCCATCCATGATGCCCATTGGGGTGGCAATGGCAAAATCCCCAGGACGGGAATGGAGCTCATGGTCTTCACCTTCAATTAAGGTGATTTTCAGGTCAGTAACTTCCCAACCCTTAATCCCTTGTTGTAATGCAATGGGTATCGTTCTTTCCACTTCATTTTGATATTTCTGCAAGACATCATTTACGCCAATAGCACTTTGATATTGCACTCCGCTGCCCCTTTCGCCGGGTTCAATCCTGAATTTTAAAATTGCCCAACAAGGTTTCGGCATCCAATACCTTACAAATCCTTCGGCAGTGCCGGAAGGCGTTTCTTTATAAATCACCGTTGGGTTTTCAAAGTGGGCTTGTATTTGATAACGATCTTCAATGATGCGTTCCATTACTTCCATCTGCAACCACCCCATGATTTTTACATGCAGTTCCCTTTCTTCTTTAAGCCATTGAAAATCTAAGGAGGGATCTTCGGCATTCAATTCCTGAAGGGCACTGGCCAAAGGTGCATAATCAAACTCATTTTTAGAGATCAATTGAACCGTAAGCAAGGGAACTTTTAAGGAAATGTGTGAGTTTACAATGAGGTTTTGCGTTCCCAATATGTCTCCGGTTTTTGCCTCACTCAATCCGCAGATTCCCACCACTTCACCTGCACCTGCTTTAGCAACATCTTCGTATTTACCTTGCGTAATTTTCCGAATCCGAGTTACCTTTTCCTCAACCATACTACTGCTGTTTAAAACCACTTCACGGTTTGAAATACATCCTTGAAAGATTCTTACATGGGAAACTTTCCCTAAAGTTTTATCATACTCAATTCTATAGATCAATGCACATAGATCTTCCGAATTTAAACCCTTAGGTTCCGGGAAGTAATGAACAATGGCATCCAGCAATGCTGTAATTCCGATTTGGTTTTTTGCCGAACCCATAAGCACAGGAAATAATTCTGCAGAATGAAAGGACGTGGTTAAAAATTCATCTGCTTCTTCAAAGGAAATAGCTTGTCCATTCAGGTATTTTTCTAAAAGAACTTCATCGTTGGTGGCAATTTGCTCTATAATAGCTTCATCTAAGGTGCTTTGATTCCAAATCGATTGAATATCAGCATCATTGCTCCCTTCCTTATTTGCTTTTTGTAAAACAAGGGTATTGCTTGTCAGTTCTTTTTGAATTTCTTTTAGTACATTTTCAATATTTGCACCCAATCGATCTATTTTGTTTATGAAAATTAGGGTAGGGATTTTTTTTAACTGCAGGACAGAAAATAAGCTTTCGGTGTGTGCTTGCACGCCTTCAACAGCAGAAACAACAAGAACAGCAGCATCTATTGCTCCGAGGATTCTTTCAACATCTGAAGAGAAATCCACATGTCCGGGGGTATCTATTAAGTTGATTTGAATTCCATTCCAAACGAAAGCGGTATTTGCAGAACGCACCGATATCCCTCTTTCCTTTTCCACAATGAGATAGTCAGTTTGAGTGGTTCCATTGTCCACGCTCCCAAGCTTCTTGGTAACACCGGAAGCAAATAAGAAATTTTCCGTGAGAGTAGTTTTACCTGCATCTGCATGTGCCAATAAAGCAATGTTTCTAATAAGTTTTGGCATGGAATTCATGAAAATCGAACTGAATTATCACATTTTTGAACGAATACAGGGACATAGCAGCAAATTGTGTTTGTTTATGTCGCAAAGTTAACTTTTTAGCAGGATTTCTAATCAAGATTGAAAATGAAGTGGATTATTAATCTTTTTTTCCATTTCAAAAAACTACTAGAGTATATATTCATGAAAAATGCACAATGACCATTAAAATTCAAAATATTATCAGCCCAATGAAACGAAATATTAAAATAAGCAGCATCGATAAAGAAGGAAAATATTTAATTTCACTACCCATTTTAATTAACCAAAGGTATTTGTTGAAAATTAATTTTAAATTGGGTGAGTTAAATCTCAATTCCTGTATATTTGTAATGAATTAAAATCAATCTCATGACACTCCTTAGCATAGGCACCAAAGCTCCTGAAATCAGCACAATAGACCACAATGGAAATCCTTTCACTTTATCATCTTGTATAGGAAAAAAGGTGGTATTATACTTTTATCCAAGAGACAATACTCCCGGTTGCACTTTAGAGGCCTGTAATCTCAGAGACAATTACTTCGACTTAATGGCGAAAGGATATGTTGTCATTGGAGTGAGTGCTGATAATCAAAAATCGCATCAGAATTTTGTAGAAAAATACAATTTGCCTTTTCCTCTTTTAATGGATACCGAAAAGAAAATCATCAATGATTATGGCGTTTGGGGACCTAAGAAATTTATGGGAAAATCTTTTGATGGCATCCTCAGGACTACATATATTATTTCGGAGGAGTGTGTGATTGAGGAAGTTATAAGTAAAGTTGACACAAAAAACCACAGTAATCAAATATTGAAATAATACAGAATATGGAAAAAGAAACTTCAGAAAATAAAGAAAAGTTAAAAGCATTACAGTTAACTCTTGATAAGCTTGAAAAAACGTATGGTAAAGGCACCATCATGAAATTGGGAGATAGCCCTGTTGAAAACTTGGATGCCATTTCTACAGGCTCTATCAGTTTGGATATTGCTTTAGGAATTGGGGGTTTACCTAAAGGCAGGGTCATCGAAATATACGGACCTGAATCTTCCGGAAAAACCACTTTAGCAATACATGCCATTGCTGAATCACAAAAAAAAGGAGGCATCGCTGCCTTTATCGACGCAGAGCACGCTTTCGATAGTTTATATGCCAAAAAATTAGGAGTTGATACCGATAACTTATTGGTTTCTCAACCTGATAACGGTGAACAAGCTTTGGAAATCGCAGACAACTTAATCCGCTCAGGAGCCATTGATATCATTGTTATTGACTCCGTTGCAGCGCTGACACCTAAAAGTGAAATTGAAGGGGAAATGGGTGATTCGAAAATGGGTTTACAGGCTCGCTTAATGTCACAGGCCTTGCGTAAACTTACTTCTACCATCAGCAAGACACGTTGTTGTTGTATCTTTATCAATCAGTTAAGGGAGAAAATAGGGGTGATGTTTGGAAATCCGGAAACCACCACCGGAGGAAATGCACTTAAATTTTATGCATCCATCAGAATTGATATCAGGAAATTAGCCCAAATAAAAGATGGAGAAAATGCTATTGGAAATCGTGTGAAAATTAAGGTAGTTAAAAATAAAGTAGCTCCACCTTTCCGCACTGCTGAAGTGGATTTAATTTACGGAGAAGGTTTCTCGAAAATTGGTGAAATTATTGACTTGGGAGTAGAACATAATGTGATTAAGAAAAGCGGTTCTTGGTTTAGTTACGGAGAAGTTAAACTGGGTCAAGGAAGAGATACCGTTAAACAGTTGCTTTCCGACAATCAGGAATTGGCCGATGAATTAGAAGGAAAAATCATCAATCATATAAAAGGCTTGGTCTAATCTAATGTTAAGACTCAGTTTGTAATTTTATACCGTAATCGCGATTATATGACAAAACTAAAAGTATGGGTATTGCTTTTTATTGGAGCATTGTTGATTTCTTGTGGAGGAAACAAGTCCAAAGTTGTGGATAAAAACATTCCTGAAGAACTTCGGATATTGAATGAAAAGCTGGAAAGCAACCCTAATGATGTTGCTTTGTTAAACCAAAGAGCAAACTACTTTATCAAGCAAAAGCAAGTGGATTTAGCCATGACCGATATCAGCAAGGCCATTAAATTGGATTCCACAAAATCGGATTTGTATTTGACTTTGTCTGATGTGTATTTTTTAGGTGGTAAATATCTAGGTTGCAAAGAAGCCATTGCAAAAGCAATTCTTAGAAATCCAACTGACAAAAATGCTTATGTGAAATTTGCTGAATTGAGCCTGTATTATAAAAATTACGATGAAGTTTTTAAAAGCGTTGAAAAAGCCTTAGAAATTGATAAAGTGAATCCAAAAGCATTTTTTGTTCGAGGATACGCTCATAAGGAAAACGGCGACACTTCCCGTGCCATTCAGAATTTCATGGAAGCTACCGCTCAGGATCCAAACTATTTCGATGCATATATTGAATTAGGATTACTATATGCTTGCAAACACGATAAGTTAGCGGTTACTTGTTATCAAAACGCACTCAAAGCAAGGCCCAATTCCGTGGAGGCTTTGTATAATTTGGGAATGTACTACCAAGAAAATGAAGATTTTGATAATGCTATAATCCAGTATTCCAGTATTTTGCAGTTTGATTCCAAAAATAAATTGGCCCCTTATAATATGGGGTATATTTACTTAAAGCATCTATCTGATTTTCCTAAGGCAGTGAAATTTTTTAGTAATGCCATTGTCGCGGATTCTACGTATTTGGATGCATATTACAATAGAGGGCTGAGTTATGAAGGTTTGAAGGATTATCAAAGCGCCCGTAATGATTATGCTAAGGTATTGAAAATGAACGTTAATTACAAATTGGCTATAGAAGCAATGAATCGATTAGATAGTTATAATATCAAATCAAAATAAGAATTAAAGAACTTCGTTTTGCCAGAGTTCAAAAGCTTTTTCGGCTTGTAAATGCAACATTTCCAAGCCGTTTTTTATGATGGCCCCTTTTTCTTTTCCTTTTCTTAAAAAAAGAGTTTCTTCCGGATTGTAAACCAAATCGTACAAAATATGATGTTCGGTGATGGCTTGATAAGGAATGTTTGGCGAACCATCAATTTCGGGATACATACCTAATGGAGTGGTATTGATAATAAGATTGTGCATTGCAACATAATCTTCAGTGAGCTCCTGATAGCTAATCTCTTTATTCGATTTTTTAATTCTGGAAACAATGATAAAGGGAATGCCCAAAGAAGTGAGCACAAATTGAACGGCTTTGGAAGCACCGCCATTTCCTAAAACAAGCGCTTGGTGTTCATTGCTTTTTAAAAGAGGCTTCAAAGAGTTCTCAAATCCAATGCAATCAGTATTGTATCCTTTAATATAAGCAACACCTTCTTTTCTTCTGATTGTTAATACATTAACTGCATTAATTTGTTCTGCCTGAGGGTCTATTTCATCTATAAAGGGTATCACCTTTTGCTTATGGGGAATGGTAACATTTAATCCAACTACTTCCGGATTCTCCTGAAAAAAAGTACGGAAAGAATCCAAATTTTCGATTGGAAAAGTTTTATATTCCACATCTAATATTTGCTTATCTATGAGTTTCTTTTGGAAATAAGCAGGGGAGAAGCTATGTCCCAAAGGGTAACCGATAATACCTAAGATTTTGCGCATCTTTCCTTATTTTGAGGAAATTCAAGTGCGTTTCACTTGTTTTTTCTAGTCAAGAAGTGATTTGCGAGCTTATGGGCGTGCATATGTTCAGGTAAGAATTCAAAAAAAGTATCGCCTCTCATACCAATGCGTAATGTTTCTAAAGGAATGACTTCTTGTGGAGCAATGTTCCCGAGATTTACATTGGCTCCTAATAGTTTTATAAAAGAAACTTGTTGAGATTTAATGGGGGCTTCCCAAATTACATTATCGGCTTTTATAGTTGTAATAATTTTATTGATCAAAGAGGTATGAGAGTTTCCGGTAGAACGGTATATGCCCACATTCCCACTTTCACGAGCTTCGGCAATAACTTTGAATGCTCCAGCATCCAACTCACTTTGCATCATGTTTATCCATTTTTTTGGAGTAATCAATATGCTCGATTCCTTTGCTCCAACTTCTGAAAGTACTTGGTAGTTTTTAGAAAGCGCAGCTATGTAATTGCATTTTTCGTCGTGTTCCAAATACATGCTTCCATCCGAAACTTCAACGGTGGTAATTCCTAACTCATCAACCCACCTTCGGTATTCGTCAAACATTTTTCGAATAATACAAGCTTCAAATAAAGTACCCCCTAAGTAGGGTGTAATTCCGGCTTGCTGATAAATCTTGACTTTTTCTTTAACTTGTTTGCTTACTAAGGAGGTTCCAAAACCCAATTTTGCAAAATCAATTAAGTCGGCTGCTACACTAACTAAATTTTCAGCTTCATTGAGACTCAGTCCTTTATCCATCATCATGGTAAGTCCGGATGACCTTGGTTTGGGCGTCCTTTGAGGAACAAATGGGAGTTGAATATTCATAAAATCTTAATTGTTGATTCCGTCCATGAGTTGAATTACAAAATCGTTTTGACTAAGCATCGGGTAATACTCTATCATATTATTGATGAGTTTTGGATTCGAAAGGTAAGCATTGCTTAAAAGCTCATACGCTTCAACCGTCTTACCTTGTCCAAATAAATATACCACTTTTCTATACTGTAAATCGATGTTATCAGGCTGATATGCAATTCCTTTATCAATAATTTCAATAGCCGTTTCTAATTCTTTCCTGTCAAAATAGAAATTCGAATAGTCAAGCCAAATTTCCAAATGAAGAGGATTTAAATTGCAAACTTGAAGATAGGTATCCAAAGCAAGGTCATAATGTTCAAACCGGTATTCAACATCGGCCAAAGCAAACCAAAAATCTGCATTTCCCGAATCTAATTTTAATGCCGTGTTGATATTTAGAATCGCAAGCTCATAATTATTTAATTCTGCATATAATATTCCAATATTAAGCCAAGCTTCGGCATACAATTCATCAATTTGAATGGTTTTTTTATAATGGATCAGTGCCATTTCGGGGAGTTCAATTTCTTCGTAACATTCCCCGATATAGAAATGGCTCATGGGGTCGTTGGGTTCAATGGCCAAGTTTTCCATATAAGTGCCAATCGCATTTTTATATTCTCCTAAATTGGCGTAGCAATTGGCTTTATTGAAGTTAGCAGAAATAAAATGGGGGTCAATGGCTAAGGTATAGTCAAAAGCCTCAATCGATTTTTCATACAATTCAACAATACTATAAGCAATACCAAGGCAAAACCATGCATTTTTAGAATAGGGATATTTTTCAATAAAAGCTTTAAAATAGTCAATGGCATCTTCATTTTTAGTTGCAAGTTCAAAGGCAAAAGAGAGCTCAAAAAGTAAATAATCGTTCTGAGGATTTATATCAATGGCCTTTTTTAAGTATTCAATTGACTTTCCATAGTTTTCCAAATTTTGATACTCAAAAGCAATATTGCTATAAATCAAATCTAATTCTTCATAGTTAAACTGGGCTTTCTTAAACTCTTCTATGGCTTTTTCATAGCTTTTTAATTGGCTGTAAATAGCGCCTCGTGTCATGAAAATATCGCTGTTTCCCGGATCTCTTTTCTCTATGGCTTGTAAAATCTCCAAGGCTTTGTCGGTATGATTGGAAATAACGAAGTACTGCGCCTTCCGAAGCATTAATGCAGGGGAGTCGGGGTACATATTAGATGCATACCCGATGGCCTGAATAGCCGCTTCAGAATCGTTGGAGTCTAAATAATAATCAATAATATATTCGTAATCGTCTGAGTCAAAAAATACTTCATTTCCATTTTGAAGCATGTTTTCGTAACGAGAAATTAGCTCATCATATTCGTCATTCTCAAAATCATCAAAACTGTCTTCCATATATTCAATATCCCCATTAATATTGCAAAAGTACAAAAAAAATGCGTCCTTACATGTTAACTGGGTATTAAAAAAAATGCTGCTCGATTTCGAACAGCATTTCTTTGGAATCCATTATTTTAAGTAAGATTCTTAACATAATTCACCAAGCCTTTCGATTGAAAAATTCCCATTAATTTTTCTGGAAGGGGCTCGAAAGTGAAAACGGCATCATTAATGTAAATTTCACCTTTTTCGAAGCTGATATCCACCACGTCTCCTTGTTTATAAGCATCCACTGCTGCAGGAACCACCATAATGGGTAAGCCTTGGTTCACAGAAGAACGATAGAAAATCCTATTCACACTTTTGCAAATCACAGCTTTGATTCCGGCATAAGCCAATCCAACAGAAGGATGTTCTCTGGAACTGCCGCACCCAAAATTTAATCCGGAAATGATGATTTGATTTTCTTTTACTTTTTCTGAGAAACTATCGTCAAAACCTTTAAACAGGTATGGGAGGATTTTATCTCCTTCGTTGCTGTTGATGTTATAGGTTAGATTTCCTGCAAACATCTGGTCGGTGTTCAAATTATCTACATCTGCATAATTCCAAGTGTTTTCTGATAAACGATCTTCTTCAGCTTTCACTTCTACGGTTTTGCTTTGCTCAATACTATAGGGATATACATCATGATATACTGCCCCTCTAGGATCGGAAATCTCACCATGCAATGCAGATAAGGCCACCGTTGCAGGTGAAGCAAGGTAAATTGATGCTTCTTTGTTTCCCATACGACCCAAGAAGTTTCTGTTAGCAGTGGATATCACATTAATTCCATCCGCAGGAATTCCTTGACCGGTTCCCAAACATGGACCACAAGAAGAAGCTAAAATATTGGCGCCTGCATTAAAGAATATGGAAATGAGTCCTTCTTCCATGGCTTGTATAAAGATTTCTTGTGAAGCAGGGATAATCAGCAATTGCATGTCTTTGGCGATCACCTTTCCTTTTAAAATTTGGGCAGCTTCTCTTAAATCTTCTATTCTACCATTGGTACAAGTTCCAATTAATGCTTGATGAATTTTTGTGCCTTGTACTTGAGAAACCGATTTTACATTATCCACATGGTGAGGTGCTGATACCACTGGGAAAACATCATTTAAATGAATATTAATTTCTTTGGCATACATTGCATCCTCATCAGCCCATAATCCATCAACCTCTTGACCCAAGTGTTTGGCTAATACTTCATCTGCAGGGAATACGGCATTTTTTGCGCCCATTTCAGAAGCTAAGTTCGAAAGCGTCATTCTATCGGAAATGGATAAGGTTTTCACACCCTCTCCATGATATTCTATTGACATATAATCAGCACCACTGGATCCTATCATACCAATAATCCATAATGCCAAGTCTTTAGCGTAAACTCCCGGTTGTAATTTCCCTGTAAGGGTAATTTTAAATGAATCCGGAACCCTGAACCAAGTTTCCCCTTGTTTCCAAAGTCCTGCGGTTTCAGTCCGATCAATCCCCGCAGCAAATGCATTAAAAGCACCGGCAGTGGAGGTATGACTATCGCTTCCCACAATAATCATTTTGGGGCGAGAATACAAAGCCATTAATTGATGGCAAATGCCCTTGCCAACATCATGGAATTTGGATACGCCTTGTTCTGTTACCATGGTTCTGATTCGGTGGTAATCATTGGCTAATTTACTATTGGTAGGAGGCGCATTGTGGTCAAGCACCACCAAAAGTTGTTCGGGGTAACGAATCTTGCTTCCATTCATCTTTTGAAAAGTTTTCTCGATGCTGGCAGTGTTGTCGTGAGAAAGTACAATGTCTGGTTTTTTAAACACAATTGCACCCGTGGGAGCTTGTAGTATTTTTTCTGCGAAAGTTTTTCCGGCCATAGAATTAGATTTTTAAATTAAAGCGTAAAAATATAAATTTTAAATCTCAATAGCGAAAAAGGACATAAAAAAAGCCTGTGTGAAAACACAGGCTTAAATAAATAATAAAATTAATTATTGAACGATTAATTTTTTGGTGATGCTATTGTTTCCGGCTTTTACAGTGTAGAAATAAACGCCGTTTTGCAATTTGCTGGTATTTAAAGTGATGTGATTGATTCCGGTAGATCCAATCCCTTTATTGATTTCCATTACTTTTTGTCCCATCATATTGAATAATTCAACAGATAAATTGGCAGCTTTAGTAAGGTTTACTTCAATTTTAGTATAATCTTTACAAGGATTAGGATAGTTTTGAACATCAGCAAGGGCATTATTTTCATGAACGCCCGGGTTGGTAACAAAATCACTTTCTTGGAAAGAAACGCCTTTTAAGAAATAATGAGTGGAAGGATCTGTGTCAGCATTTCCTACTGCTGAACAAGTAACAGGGATGGTATATGTTGAACCACTTTTCAAGGTAATATTGGAAGTAAACATCCAGAAGTTATCACCTTGATATGTGCCTGCGGTAAAGTTAACCGTGTTAGTACGTAAACCTGAGTTTACATCCACTCCACAAGCATAGACGTCAGGTAAAAAGCTATAATAGCTAGGGGAAGACAATAAGTTGGTGTCTGTGTCAGCCCAAAGGTAAAACACTTTTGTGCCATCGTCTGATTTTGACATTTGTAATCTTTCGTCCCATCCTAATAAGCCGGAAAGACCACTTGCATCAGGAACAGCTTTTCCGTAACAAGTACCAATAAAATTAGCACCCCAACCACCGGTAGAAGTGGTATATACATCATACATATAACCTTCAATTTTGGTAAATGTCCAAATATATCCTAATGAATCAGGATGATCGGAAGAAGCGCTATAAACGAATGCAGCCATGTGAAGATTTCCATTAGCATCAACCAAAACATCTTTAGCTCTGTTAAAACTTGGACGGGTAGTACCTTGACCGGTTGGAGTCAAAGAAGCTTGAATTTCTGCAAGGGTTCCATAATCAAAATCAGCCATTTTAGTCCAAGTAGCACCACTATCAGTTGTTTTATAAACTAAAGGAAGATAAGAAAGGGTATCAGGTCCAGTTTTGTGACGACCGGTATAAGAAATATACCCGGTTTTTCCATCTTTAGAAAAAGCTACACCAGGGGTGGCAGTTCCCTCAGGGAAACCTGTTGCATGACTCAAAGGATAATCAGGAACATGAGCAATGTTAGTCCAATTCATGCTATTGGAAGTAGTATTTAATTTTCCTTTGCAAAGAACGGTTTTAAAAGCAGTATAGTTAGTACCATTATTAACATCATAATTTGCAGTTACGAAAACACTATTATCAGTAGCTTGGAAGAACATACGAGCAAAATTTACAGAATCAGAAGTAGTTCCAATAGAAATATTTTGAACGTTTCTGTTGGTTCCATCCAATTTCATACTGGCAAAAAAGCTCCCAATCCAACCGGCGCCACTGGCATTAAGGAAAGGACCGGAAACTACACTGTATGCATTCAATGGGTTGGTGTTTCCTGCAGGATTGAATATAACACCTGAAGGGTAACGAGCCGGGAAAGAAGCATTGTTATAAACGATATTTACTGTATCCCAGGTATTTCCACCATCGGTTGAAAAACTTGAAATTACTTGATTTCCATTAATGGTGGCAGCATTAGTACGATGGGTAAATTGAATGGTGTTCAATTGTTGGTTTGCAGTTAAACAAGTCGCTTCTGAAAGCAATAAAGTGTATGGATTGTAAGACGTGGTAATTCTGATTTTGCTTAATGCTTTAGCACCTGAAGAA
The DNA here is from genome assembly GCA_964543995.1 of uncultured Bacteroidales bacterium. Classification (GTDB taxonomy): domain Bacteria; phylum Bacteroidota; class Bacteroidia; order Bacteroidales; family CAIXTV01; genus CAIXTV01. The sequence continues at coordinate 3,230 of CAZJBB010000021.1, read as the reverse complement.
ATAGGCGTAACTGCATTAGGAGTGTTTTGTGTAGGAGCTAGAATGTCGATTAAATTCTTTTTTACTTGTATCCCCGGATTGATTGAAATCTTGTCAGGTTTAACGAATTGATTGTTTTGAGCTACTGCTGCAAAAGCAAAAGCCGCAACCGTCAACGAAAGTAAGGTTTTTTTCATGGTTATTGGTTTTGGTTATTAATGTATGAATTGTTCGTTTTCGTAAAATCATCACAAATTAAGTCATTTTTATTTTCAAATACAAGAAAATCTCATTTTTTGAGCGTTTTATTCTGATTTTTTTCTGCTTCCTTTGTTAGTTAAATAACGGGTTTGCAAAAATACAAGACTCAAAAACACATGTATAGTTTAATTGGAGTTTGTCTTCAGTGCTTTTTCTTTGGTGTCCACCGGAATAATGGTTGAACGGTCGAAACTTTTGTCTTCGGAAAATAATTTACGATAGGTGATGTGCCTTTTAGCAAATGTAGCACCCACCGATTCATGCAATGCCCTCATTTTGGGATTAAAATCGCCCACCCACGAAAGCTCAAATTCGGTATAATGCGGTTTTCGATACACCAATTGCTGAAGCTCCCAGAAAATACCCGATTCCACTCCGGATCGTTGATATTTTGGAAGCACGCCCATGATCACGATTCTGGCACGCGTCATGGTCTTTTTATATTTCAACCACAAAAAACGCAATTGATTCCAAATGTGCATTTTTCCGTTCAAATGTTTTAAGATTTGATTTACATCTGGCAACATAACTAAAAATGCGATGGGCTCGTTTTCGTGATATACAAACCATATCATTTCTTCATCTAAAATGGGATTGGCTTTCTTTAATGAAGCCCTGAGGTCTTCCTTATTAATGGGAGTAAAGTTTTCATGAAATGCCCAAGCAGTATCGTAAATGTGCTTAAAGTCCTCAATGTACTTTTCAATATTGTTTTTGTGGAAATGCTCGAACTTGTATTCGGGTTTTTGATGAATCCATCCGGCAATTTTCCAGAAACGTTCAGGGAATTGTTTGGTTACATCTAAATGGTTGCTGATTTGTTCAAAGTAGAGCTTAAAGCCATAGGATTCGAAAAAATCCTGATAATATGAATGATTGTAATTCATACCAAATCCGGGATGGGTAAATCCTTCGGTGAGCAATCCCCAAAAGTTATCGTTTTCTCCAAAGTTAATAGGACCGTCCATAGCTTCCATACCTCTGGCCGCCAACCAATCGCGACAGGTGTCGAATAGGAGGTAGGCTGCTTCCTTATTGTTGATACACTCAAAAAAGCCCATCCCACCGGTAGGTTGGGTGAAATTGTAAGCTTTTTTGAAGTTAATAAAAGCTGCCACCCTGCCAATCAGTTGATTATTATCGTCTTTCAATATCCAACGGGTCACTTCGCCATGCTGGTGAAATACATTTCTGGCAGGATCGAAAATCGTTTCTATACTATCATCCAAAGGACAAACCCATACGGTATCGTTTTTATATATCACTCTTGCTGCTTCCAAAAACTCCTTCGCAGTTTTCTTATCCTTAACTTCAATTAATTTCATGTTTCTTATGTTGATGGGCAAAGATAAAAGAAATGTGCATGAGACTTTTGAAAAAAATGAAAAATTACTTGAGATTGAGTACAGTAAAAGGGAAAGACGGAAGAAAAATTGTCCATGCCTGAATAAGGTTGACCGTTTATACTCAATGCGAAAATCAGAATGAAGGTAAATGTTAATGGGGTGTAAATATTTTTCTTTGCAATGGAGAATGAGCACCTCTGAATGCTCAAGGTGAAAGTTTGAATGAACGTAAATGTTAATGGGGTGTAAATATTTTTCGTTGTAATGGCTGCTGAGCATCTCCGAATGCTCAAAGTGAATGTATGAATGAAAGTAAATTTAATTACATTGCTTCGCTCGTTGACCAATTAAGATTTTACTTTTGTTTTTGAGGATTTCCTAAATGATTTCGACTTTGGTCGGTAGTACTTTTTGGTCAAGCAAAAAGTACATATTTTTGCATGTACAACTTAATATCTGACTTTACCTCTAAATTGGCTGAGTATCATTAAATAATATTCTGAACAAAACAAATTATATTCAATGCTAAGCTACTTGCTGAGTATTTCTTTAGCAAATTTCAGGGTGAATCTTTGACGAAGTAAAGTGATAAGGTATTAGCAATATTGCTATTTTTTATTCCTGTATCATTCTATATTGGTTGAAAGTTGTTTTAACAGAAACTGAGGCTTAATGTTTTTTGGGGTTATTTCCACTATTTGCCTGCACGCTTATAATGAAGCTGGATTAATCCTTTGTCAAACTGTTTTGTCGAAACGAGTTCTAATTTTAGTTCCGGTCTGCCGTCTTTGAAGAGCTTTATACCTTTACCAACCATGACTGGAATTATCGAAATGATAAACTCGTCAATTAAATCTTCTTTTAAAAGTTCATTTACAACTTCAGCTCCACCGTCAATGAAAATGTTTTTTCCTTGCTTGGCTTTTAGAGTTGAAATTAGGACTTTCAGTTTTCCTGTGTAAAAAGTTGTATTGCCGATACTGGGTCTGGTTGTCCGTGTTATGATAAAAGAATTTTTATCTGCATGAGGGAACTCGGAAACTTGCCTCATTACCCAATCATAAGTTTTTCGCCCTAGAATAACACTGTCCACCGTTTTTACAAAGTCTGTATAACCATAATCTTCGCCTTCTTGTTGAACGATAGATAAAAAACCAAGGTCGTCATTTGGCTTTGCAATATAACCGTCCAAACTTGATGCGATATACAAAACTACTTTTCTGTCTGTAGCCATTTTTTTTATATTAAAAGCCTGTCGCTCTTGTATCTTTGTTTACAAACCGCAAACTTCACAAATATCGAGAGTAGTTTGAACAGTTCACCCTGCAAAAAATTATTGCAGGGTGCTTACTCCATTGTCAATATTTCTTATTGCTTAAAATATTCATTACCAAGCTATGCGCTCACCTTTGTGTACTAACTGGCCATTAGGAAACTGATTCCGAGCCATGGTTACTAAATTGACTATGGTACTTGCTCCCTCTTCAACTTCCATAGGAGCAGCATCTGAGCCAAGATCAGTCTTTACCCAACCCGGATGTGCAGCAGCTACTGCAATTCCCTTATCTGCCAGTGTTTTGTATTGAATTTGTGTAAGCATATTAAGACCAGCCTTAGATGTGGCATATCCTACGGTCATGAATG
>CAZJBB010000020.1:12151-26970 GCA_964543995.1 uncultured Bacteroidales bacterium | reverse complement strand
ATGTTTACTATAAGAAAAAGTTTGGTTCAAATGATGATGATAAAATTCGTTGGTACAACCAACAGATTCGTCTTTGGAAAGAAGCTCTAGCACACAATGAAGAACTTAAACTTTCTGCGGATAGTACTTATAATTTATCCATTGGTGGGCAAACTTATTACGAACAATCCATGTCTGTTGAAGTAGATAAAGAATGGACATCTTCTTTTGAATTTAATGTAGGAGGTGAAATTACTGCCGATTTTAAAGCGGATATTTGTGGAAATGGTGTTGAATCAGAAACATCCATAGGATTTGAATATACTCGAAACCACACCTCTGTTACGGATACTACTCAAACTACAACCTATGGCTTTGTACTGAATGATCCCAATATTGGAGATGCCTTAAGTATTGATGTGAAAAATGACCATTCCGGTAACAGCCCGGTATTTTCTTTAGTTGCGGGTTCAACCATGTGTCCTTGGGAAGCTGCAGATACTGTTAAATATTTAAGTGGCCATATTGGAGAAGTGCTTTCAGGAGCAACTTTTAGGCGTGAAAAGCTTGAAGCAGAAGTTTCACCGGGTATTCCCCAAATGGGAATTCCATACAACCAACCGGCTGTATATTCACTTACTTTGAAAAATTTAAGTGAAACTCAAGATGCAATGACTTATTACCTCAGAGTATTACAGGAAAGTAATCCTGATGGTGCAATTGTCAAAGTAAATGGAGTTATCATAGAAGATCACCTTGCTTTTTCAATCCCCGGAAATACAGGACAAAATACGGTAAACGCAACGCTTACCGTGGAATGTGGACCTGTTAATTTTGATTATTCTGGCTTGAAGTTGCTATTTTACTCACCCTGTGAATATGAAACCTTCCAAAATAATGGCTTCGGTTATGCATTCGATACCATTCCTTTAGAAATTCATTTTACACCACCATGTAAAACCATGAATATTACTGACCCTTCAGACTTATTTGTTGTTAATTCAAACAACCCAGATACCTTAACTTTAAGGTTAGAAGGAACGGCTTCTATTTGGAGATATCAACACAAAGTAACCATACAACAAAAACTGTCAACGAGTTCCACTTGGCATGATGTAGTGAGCTTTTGGAGAAATAGCACATTGTCTGACTACGTTCCTGGAGAGCCAATTTTCCCTGAGAATTCATCATCCGTTTTATTTCAATGGCCTGTTTCAAATTATCCTGATGGTACTTATAATATCAGGGTTATGGGTGACTGCCAGGTAAGTAGCCTTAGTTCCCCAATTATCACCGGCGTTTTTGATAGAGTTTGTCCGGCTCCCTTTGGTAATCCACAGCCTTCTGATGGCATATTGAGTTCAGGAGATGAGTTGAGTATTCAATTCAATGAACCTATGGATGCATCATCGTTCAATGCAAATAGTTTTGATATTAGGGGGGTGCTTAATGGAACGCCCATACTTCATGGAACCAGTGTTGAATTTGATGGAATCGATGGTTTTATGAAAATGTCAGGTGTCAATTTGGCAAGCAAGTCTTTTGCTGTTGAATTTTGGATGAAACGCGATACTTCATTTGCAGGTACTGTTCAAACCATCTTTTCTCAAGGCAATGATCCTAATAATTGCTTGGTCATTGGTATTAATGGACAAAATAAACTTTTCTTGCATCTAAAAGATTCCACCATCAGCACAAACACTATTGTTCCGGCAGATAAAAATTGGTATCATTGGGTGGTTTCATTTGATAAAGAAAATAATTTGGTTGAGTTTTTTAAAGAATCCACTTTATTAGCTTCCATTCCATTAAATATAGATTATCAGGAATATAGTGATGTATATGTGGCTAAGCCAACCTTGCCCGGCTATTCCTATTTTAATGGCTATATGCATGAATTAAGGGTTTGGGGTAAGCCGCTAATTTTAACTGACTTTATTACTAATATATCAAGTAAATTATCGGGTAGCGAATCCAAGCTCATAGGTTGCTGGCCCATGAACGAAGGGAATGGGACATTGATTAGTGATATTGCACATAACAGAAATGCGACACTTACCAATGGAAGTTGGAAAATAACGCCTAGTGGAACTGCTTTTAAGTTTGATAATAGTAGTTATGCGAAAATGAATACCCAAACCACTGTATTTACTGCTCAGCAGGATTTTTCCATCGAATTTTGGTTTAAGTCGAGTAATGGTGCAAATGTTTGTTTGTTCTCCAATGGCAGTGGAGCCGCTGGTTCAGACATTTTCAACAGGAACACATGGTCGATAAAATCGAATGATATCGGGATGCTTCAAATAGCAAACAATGGAATCATTACCAATATTGCTTCCGGGTATTTCGACGGCAATTGGCATCATTTTGCAATGTCGGTGAATAGAATGGGCAATCTGAATGTATATTTGGATGGTGTTTTCAAAGCTGGAAGTTCCGCTTTTCAATACAGTGGCTTTATTGCAAATAACTCATATTTAGGGACTCAGGCAACCATAGTAAACGATACAGCAAACTTTTCGAATTTCTATACCGGATCTTTAGACGAGGTTAGAATTTGGAGCTTATGGAGAACTCAAGACCAAGTTAATCGCGATATGCACTTTAGGTTAATGGGTAACGAAACCGGATTGCTTCATTATTATCCTTTTGAAAAAGAATATACGCAGAACGGGATAAAGTTATTAACTCCTACTCTTGAAAATGTAGCAAGTGTTAATTCACTTACTGTTATTGGGAATCCAAGTAATTGGGACTCAAATGACCCGAAAATTAAATTAGAAAAATCAGTTTCTGCCGTAGATTTTACCTATCTCTTAAACAACGATAAAATTATTTTCACTACTACAACTCCCAATGCCCAAATCGAAAACTGTATTTTGGATATTATGGTTAAAGGCATTAAGGATTTGCATGATAATTCAATGAAATCTGCCAGAACTTGGACGGCTTATGTGGATCGCAACCCACTTGCATGGAGTTCGCAGGAAATAATTCTCAATAAGAATATTTACGATCCTTTGAATTTTTCTGTAGTCTTGGAAAATAAAGGTGGAAATGCCGAATCCTATACTATTATGAACCTTCCATCTTGGTTAAGTTGCTCTCCTCAATCAGGAACCATTAACCCGAGCGGCACTGCAGTTATATCTTTCAATGTAAATTCAGGATTGAATATTGGGAAATATATTGTAGACATTGCCGCAAGTTCTGCTTTTGGTTATGACGAAACCTTTGTGTTAAAACTAGACGTTATTGCCCCTCCACCCAGTTGGTCAGTTAATCCTGCTGATTTTGCATACAGTATGAACTTAGTGGGTGAGTTGGCTATCGATAGCATCCTCTCGTCAGACAAAAGTGATATCATTGCTGCATTTTCAGGTAATGAGTGCAGGGGTGTTGGCTCTTTGCAATACATAGCCTCTGTTGATAAATGGGAAGTTTTCCTTGATTTGTATAGTAACGAAACGAGTATAAACCAACCTTTAAAATTCAAGGTTTGGGATGCCAGCGAAGGAGTTATTCGCTCTGAAGTGGTTCCTGTGGTGAATTTTGTTTCTGATGCAGTTTTAGGAACCATAATGCAACCTGTTTATATTAACGCTTTAAAAACACAAGACCAATTTATACCCCTTAAACCGGGATGGACTTGGTTCTCTCTAAACCTAACTTCACCTTTCATTACCAATATTAATACAGTATTGCAAGATGTTCAAGGAACCACCGGTGATTTGGTGAAAGCGCAAGTTGAATACTATGCTCAATATACTGCCGGCTCGGGATGGTACGGGAATTTCAATTCATCAAACCATTTTAAAAACACCCAAATGTATATGATAAAAGTAAGCAATCCTGATACCATACGCTTTGTGGGTAAAATTGTTGACCCAACTACAACTTCAATTACAATTAATAGTGGTTGGAATTGGATTGGGTACGTGCCACAAACCAACCTTACTGTTAACGAAGCCATGGCAAGTTATTTAGGAGCTAAAAATGGAGATGTTATCAAAGGACAATCGTCTTTTGCCATGTATCAATCAGGTATGGATTGGAATGGAAGTTTACATTACATGAAACCGGGAGAGGGATATATGTATAAATCATTAGATACGACCAGCAAAAGCTTTTTCTACCCTGCAACAGGGACAGGACTTAATAAAGATTTAGAATTGCCTCCTGTAATTCCAACTGCTTGGAATAACAATTTGGACCAATATGAAAACAGCTTAAGCCTTGTTGCCAAAGTTCAAACAGGTGAATGGGGCAGTGTGAATGGGGATATGGTTTTAGGAGCATTTGTGAATAATGTTTGTCGAGGTTATATTAAACCCACTTATGTGCCCACAACCAATGATTATTTGTTTTTCTTGCCTGTACATAGCACTATGTTGAGTGGAGAAAATGTTACTTTCAAGCTCTATGATCCGTCATTTAGTGTTGAAAATCAGGTGATAGAAACTATTGCTTTTGCTTCAAATGCAGTACTTGGGAATATCGAGCATCCGATTCCATTGAATATTTTGTCTTCTGTGAATGGAATTCAAACATTTGTAAAGACTGAAGATTCCTTCCAAATAAGTCCGAATCCTTTCCAACAAGAAACCGTGGTTTCATATGGTTTGAAAGAAGATGCGCATCTCACCATTAATGTTTACAATGCCTTAGGAATAAAAGCATGTACTTTGATAGATAAGCAAATGCAAAAAGGTTTATGGAAACAATCTTGGAATGGAACTAACGAAAGCGGTGTGAAATTACCTGCCGGTATGTATTATGTGGAGATGAAAACGAGCAAATTCACTTCTCAAATTAAAGTTATCATCGTTAATAAATAATAATTTCATATTACCTCCACCTTTCAATGAATGTTGGGTGGAGGTGATTGAAATAGAAAAATACAGTATAATATGAAATTATTAAAAATCACATTCATGCTCTTCTTGCTTACATCCATGGGTGTTAAAGCAGGAAATCCCGGATGGAGTGTTAATCCGTATGCTTTTCAATATTCAATGACTACCACAGGTGTATTGCTAATTGACCATGTAGAATCAGTTGATACGGCTGATGTAATCGGTGCTTTTGTTGGAACGGAATGCAGAGGGATGACAAAACCCATATATATCTCATCTACAGGAAGGTATATTGCCTTTTTAATGATCTATTCAAACGCTTCAAGTGGAGAGAATATCAGTTTTAAAATGTATAATTCGAGTGAAAACACAATTGTGAATGCAACTCAAAGCATTTCATTTGTGCCTAACAATACCCTTGGTTTAATTACAAATCCATATATTTGGTCAAACACCACCTTAGGCGTTAATGCAAACTTTCTTTCTTTTTCAGTTCCACAGCAAATAACCACTGCGGTAATTGATACTGCCGCTAATACTGTTAAAGTAACGGTGCCACAAGGAACGAATTTGGCATCTTTGACTTCATCTTTTACTTTGTCGCCTTATTCCAAAGCAAGAGTCAATGGAGTGATACAGCAAAGTGGGCTTACTTCTAATAATTTTTCATCCTCTTTAATTTACACTATAACTGCAGAAAATCCTGCTTATACAAAAAACTGGACAGTTACCGTAAGTTATTGTGAACCGGTGACTATTGCAACAGTAGGCAGTACACAAACCCTTTGCTCAACTTTAAATAGTGGCCCTTTAGGAGGAAATACGCCAACAGTAGGAACAGGTTTATGGAGCATTGTTAGTGGTGGAACCGGTACATTTACTTCTCAAGTTACTGGTAATTCAACGTTTACAGCCAATAATTACGGGACATTTGTCTTGCGTTGGACCATCAGTAATGGACTTTGCAACCCAAGTACAGCCGACCTGGTCATTAATTTTTATCAGTCCCCAAGTAATGCAAGTGTTGGAGCTACCCAAAATCGTTGTGGAACACTTGTAAGCACTTCATTAGGAGGGAATACACCGACTTCAGGCGTAGGTAGTTGGAGCATTGTAAGTGGAGGTACCGGGACATTTAGTTCTATTAATTCTGGGAATTCGACTTTTACTGCCGACTCGAGTAAAACCTATGTTTTGAGATGGACGATTCATAACGGAACGTGCACGAATACCACTGCAGATGTTACTATAAATTACTATGCAACCACCTTAGCTCAGGCCGGTGCTGACCAAAACCTCTGTAATGCAACTTATGCTTACCTTAATGGAAATACACCTGCTGTAGGTACAGGTGCTTGGTCATTTGTTTCAGGTCCGAGCACTGCTGTGATCTTTCCGGTACCGGGAGCTTCATCAATTGCTGTCGGACTGGTTTCCGGTGCAACTCCTTATGTTTTCCGCTACAGCATCACTAACGGCCCTTGTACTGCGAATGTGGATGATGTGGTTATTAACATTGCAGCTCCCTCGGTGGTGAATGCAGGTGTGGATCAAACTATTTGCAGAGGTAGTGTGGCCACAATGAATGCTAACATTAGTAGTTTTACCACTTTAGCTTGGACAAGTTCAGGTACGGGTGCGTTCAGTAGCAATTCTGTTTTAAATCCTGTTTACATTCCTAGTTTAAATGACCTTTCCAATGGTTCTGTTCAACTGACTTTGACTGCCTCAAATGGTGGTTGTTCAGGTGTGAGCGATCAAATGACACTTTCATTCTACCAAAGTACGAACTCACCAACCGGAAATGCTGTACAGTCTCTTTCAAATTCTTCAACTGTGGGAAATATCGTGGTAGTTGGAAGTAATATTAAATGGTATGATGCATCAACGAATGGAAATTTGCTTAGCAATTCTGCTTTATTAGAAAACGGGAAAACGTACTATGCCTCTCAAACAGTGGGTGGATGTGAAAGCCAAACCAGACTTGCGGTATTGGTAAATCTTCAATACACAAAAACCGTTCATCTTTATTTGTTTTTAGAAGGCTTATTTGATGCAAATACACGACATATGAATCCTTGTATCGATGGAAATACAGGAGAACCTAAATGGTCTAATGGAATAGCTGATCAAATACAGGTAGATTTAATACCGGAAAGTGGACCTTATTCCTTAGAATATGCAGTACTGAGTGTCAGTGGTGTTAACTTAACAGCAGCAGGGTTGGCCTCTTTTGAAATTCCTTCCATTCATAGCGGAAATTATTATATTAGAATTACAAACAGAAACCACCTTGAAACCTGGTCGGCAATTCCGGTTTCATTCAATTCCAGCATTATAAATTACAATTTTACTACTTCTTTGCACCAAGCTTATGGTTCTAATCCTCAAGCACTCTTATCAATTAGCCCTGATGTTTATGGGTTTTTCTTGGGCGATTTAAATCAGAGCGGTTATATAGATTTGGATGACTTTGTGTTATTTGAACCGGATTTAACTTTAGGTTCCACAGGTTTCCTTACTTCCGATTTTAATGGTGGAGGATATGTGGATTTAGATGATTTTGTATTATTCGAACCTAGGCTTACTATAGGAAATGTTTCTGAAATTCCTTATTAAAAGCAATAATGAGTTAAAAGGCTACCTCAAAAGGGTAGCCTTTTTTGTCATTACGAACGAAGTGAAGTAATCTAACTTCCTTGATTACAATGGATTGCATCTGAGGTTCCAACCTACCTATGACGTAATTTTTGATTTCGAGACAGCCTTTTCCTTTATAATTAAAACTCAGCTCAAATTTCGATTAATTAATGTGAGATATTCCTTCTGTAAGATGAATATTTATTTTTTTATGTTGTTTAACCTTAAAAATAAAAGCCATGGGAATTTACATTTTGTTAATCATCATGCATACAGGAACCGATTTGGTTTTTCAAGGGGCAACATTGTCCTTTTTAAAACAGAAAAAAGCGATGTATCTCTTGGTTCATGTTGCCATTTATACACTGGTACTTGGTGTTTTTTCTCTCTTTTTGCTGAATTTGAATGTTTTGCAAGCGATGACTTTCACCGGAATTAATTCAGGATCGCATTTAATTATTGATTATTCAACCGGAAAAATGAAGTATAGATTTTGGAGTGCTAAGGCTGAAGATTCTTACTTTATAACTTCTGCTTTAGATCAAATTCTTCATGTCTTAATTTTATTGATTTCGTATTACTACATTACGTTAAACCGATAAAAAGGAAAGCTTATTTTTTAGAGCTGGCAGATGTAAACAAATCCATATTAAAAGTAAGCATTACAAAAGCCCATTGGGGAATTCTTTTGGTATTATACTGAACTCCTGTCATTGTAAATTGAGCATCGGCAAAGGGTTTTGAAGGTAACATAAAGGAATATCCTGCATTAATATTTACATATTCATACAAGTCCCAGCTAAAGCTCAAATCGGCTTCAGTTCCTAAGTTTTTAGCAAAATGGTAACGAACTCCGTTTTTGTAGAAGAAATCTTTGTCGGAGTTAAGGTAATGTATATCGGTCTTTAACAATAGCTTTTTGTTGATTTTATAGGATACATTTGCATAATAATCATTCAATCCCATACCCAACACATCATCCTTGGTTTTATAAAAGTCCATATTCCCATTGAATCGATGGGCTCCACCATACAATACATCAAAACGGTTGTCATTATTGTTTGCATTGCTGTGCTGACCACTCCAGTGTTCAAAGCCCAACAAGAAGGATAGTTTTTTTGAAATGTTGTATTTAACATCGGCATTGGCAAACCATGCATTAATCTTTACCCCAAGGATATTTTTTCCACTTTGCCAGTATCCTCGGCCGGAAAATTTTAATTTTTCGGTTTTGTAGTTCGCCGATATTCCGGAAGTTACTCTGGCATAGGTGGTGTTTTTAGTAGTGGTTTTTTGGTAACCGTCAGTAATACAGGTTGCTGTCAAATCAAGATTTTTAAAATGTCTGGTAAGCCAGATAAAACCCAATGCTTTATAATTGGTTGGACTAAGAAGTGCGTAGTCTGTTCCCCAAAGGGTAGCATCTGAAATTTGGTTAAAAGCGCCTCCGGCGTCAAGCGACCATGTTTTATTTTTAGCATGAAGTAAAATAGCATCGTGGCTCATTCCAACCTGATTCCAGTTGACACTTCCCATTAAACGTTCGTTATCAAAAGCAAAAACTTGTCTTCCGATTTTTAGCCAAATAGAATCACACAACTTAAAATCTACCCAAGCTTCTTTTAATCCAAGGGTAGCCACATCGGTTTTAAACTTTTCATCACCCCAAACCCTTACATCCTGAAAAGAAATTTTGGTGATAACCTTGTCGTTGGTATAATCTAAGGTAAGTCGGGTTCTTTGGCTTACAAAAAAAGCCGGATCAGGATTGGTAGAATACAATTGCTTGTACCCGTTTCTGTATTCACCACGAGGGCGAATTTCTGCATTGATGGTAAATTGTGAGAATGCGTTTTGCATGCTGATTGCACTTAGCAAAACAGCCATGGTTAGTTTTGAGAGTTTCATGGAGATTAATTTAATTAAAAGTACCTTTTAAGTATAGCTTAGTTCGCTCTTGTTGCGGATGATTGAAAAACTCTGATGCTGGACCTTGCTCAATGACTTCGCCTAAATACATAAAAACAACATGATCTGCAATACGTTGGGCTTGTTGTAAAAAGTGAGTCACCAAAACAATGGTATATTTTCCTTTGAGTTCAAGGAATTTTTGCTCAATGGTTTGGCTAGAAATTGGATCAAGGGCAGAGGTAGGTTCGTCGGCTAATATAATTTCAGGATCTACAGCCAGCCCTCTGGCGAGGCAAAGCCTTTGCTGTTGACCAATGGAGAGCTTAGAAGCAGGTTCATGTAAGCGATTTTTAACTTCTTCCCATAAATTGGCTTGTTCTAAATAATGCTGAACCCTTTTGTGTAAAATGCCTTTTCTTAAACGCCCACTAATTCTGAGACCAAAAGCCACATTATTAAAAATATTCATTGGAAGAGGGTAGGGGCGTTGAGAAAGCAAACCCATTTTCTTCCGAATTTCGGTAATGTCTTGTCCGGGGTCTAAAATGTTTTGATTATCAATCATGATTTTCCCTTGTACTTTCATTTCGGGGTACAAATCGGTAAGACGGTTTAGCGTTTTTAGCAAAGTTGTTTTTCCACAACCGGAGGGTCCAATGATGACCGTGATCTTGCCTTCAGGAATGGAAATGTTAATATCTTTAAGGATATCTTGCTTCCCAATACTTAAATTCAAATGTTCAATTTGGATTTTTCCGGCAGTTGTCATGGAGTTAAAAGCGAATTTTATGTTTTGAGAATTTTCTGGAGAAATATCGTGCAAAAATACTAATTAATAAAATGATAACCGTTAAAACTAATGCAGAAGTATAAGCCCTTGCTTTTACTTCCGGGATGGGGGAACTTAATTGAAAAAAGATGGACAAGGGCAGGGTTGCCACCGGTTGGTTTAGTGATGTTGGTATGCTGTCGGTAAAACCTGCCGTGAATAAAACCGCAGCTGCATCGCCAATGGCTCTCCCAAATGAAAGGAGAATGGAGGTAATAAAACCGGGAATACATTGGCGAAGAACGACTCTGTATGAGGTTTCGGATAAGGTTGCACCTAAGGAATAGGAAGATTCGAGTAAGCCAATGGGAACTGTTTTCAGAACCTCATCAAAAGCCCTCACCATGATGGGTATAATAAAAAGAGTAACAGTAATAATTCCGGCCAAGAGGGAAGTTCTTATTCCCAAATAGATCATGATACCAAAAGCGAAAGCTCCATATACAATAGAAGGAACCCCCCACATCAAATCGAGTAAAAAACGGATAAAGTGGGTTGTTTTTTTGAACCTTCTTAAGTGTACATTGATGAAGAGTGCTACCGGTATAGAAACAATCATCGCCAGCAAGGTAGCTCCTACAGATAAATAAAAAGAGCCCAAAATGGCATTTAATATACCGCCTTCTTTCCCGAAATAAAATCCCCCTTTAGGTGTTTGGCTTAGCATTTCCCAAGAAAGGGAAGGAAGTCCTTTATAAACTATGCTTAATACAATCAACAGCAAGCTAATAGCAATAAAGATGGTCGAAAAAAACATCAATAAACGGAAAAATCTTTCTTCTATTTGATTTATTTTTTTCATCGATTAGGCTAAGTTTTTTTCCAAACGGGCAATGGCAATCCGAGAGGCAAAATTAAAAAACAAAACGATGACAAATAAAACCAAAGCAGCTAGCATGAGAGCCGAATCGTACAAAGGGATGGACATCATTTCTCCGTAGTTATTAGCAATAAGCGCAGGTAGTGGATAACCCGGTTGCAATGTCCCATAAGGAATCCGCGTTACGTTACCTACCACCATCATAACAGCAATGGTTTCTCCGAAGGCTCTGGATAGGCCTAATCCAATGGAGGAAACGATTCCGGGAAAAGCTTTGCGCAAAATTACTTTTTTAATGGTTTGCCAACGGGTAGCACCCAATGAAAGCGAAGCTTCCGTGAGTTCATCGGGAATGGTTTTAAAAATCTCGATTAAAATGTTGAGCATGAAGGGAATAATCATGATAGCCAGTACAATAGCCCCGGCTAAAATACTATACCCTGATATGGTTTTTCCGAAAAGTGGGGCAATATAATCCGATACAAAAGGAACCACAATAAGCACTCCCCAAACTCCATAAATTACGGAAGGGATTCCGGATAATATATCGATGATGGGGTGCATAAAGTTAAGCACCCATTTTTTTGCATATTGTGTTAAATGTATGGAGGTTAGAAGGCAAATAGGCACTGCAAATAAAACGGCTAAGATGGTCACCCAAAGTGAACTTAAGATAAATGGCCATAAACCAAATTTCCCATTAAGTGGTTTCCACTCGGTGGAGAAAAGTAAATCGACAAGTGAATGATGTTCGAGTAAATTAGACGATTTAATATATAAACCTATTCCCAACATAAAAGGCAAGGCTACAACAAATACCAAGCATATCAACATCCATGAGCCATGTAGGCGGTTGCGAATTTGCCTGTTAAGGGTTAATATGCCCATCCTTTTTATTTTTTATTGAGTTTTTCGAGCTCTGTTTTTATTTGTGCTTCAGGTAAGCCCACGTATCCGGCTTCCGGAACATACTTCTGTCCGTCCGTAAGAATCCACTTAATAAAGGCAATAATTAAATTGCTTTTCGGAAAATCTTTAGATACAAAATACAAATCTCTGGCAGGAGGTGATGGATATTTTCCCACACTGATGGCTTTCATAATGCTATCGAGAGAGGAATAAAAATTCTCTTCCGGGTCAAGGATGCCATTTTCGTTGATATCGATGGGAAGAACCGTAATTCCGGTGAAAGGTTTACGCGATTTGATGTCATATACATAGCTAACATTGCTGTAGCCAATTCCGTTTTTATCATTTTTAACGGCATCTGCAATTCCGGGATCACCGAAAACACCTATTCCGGTTAAACCTTCTTGGTTTTTACCTAAATATTTACCCCACATTTCAGCGGCTCCACATGCATCGGAACGGGTATAATGCACTATTTTACTCCCACAGCTTGTTTTGAATAACTGACCCCAAGTGATGTTTTTCTCGGATAAAAACACCTCTCCAAGTTTACTTTTAGTAATTCCTTGGCCCATAATCTCTTTCATTGCCGGATTGTCGGTGTTTATGGTAGGGAGAACCGCATCTTTAGTTAATGCAACAAACCAAGCCCCTTTTTTTACTTCTTCCGGTGAAATGGGACGTGAAATCATACCCAAATCTACCATGCCCGATAATGCGTCCGTCATCCCTTTACCTGCACCCCCGGCCGACACGTCAATTTTTACTTCAGGATGAATCTTTTTAAATTCTTCAGCCCATTTTACTACGATGGGATACATTGCAAAAGCACCTGATATACTGATGGTTCCTTTGAATACTTGAGCAGAATCATTGGAATTGGCTCTATTGCCCCCACATCCTGAAATCATAGTGAAGCTTAAGAGAATCGAAAGGCTTACGAAGCAAGAAAGGATAATTTTTTTCATGTTAAGCAGTTTTAGGAGTTTTATCAAAGAATTAGAGTTTTTCGAAGTAGTTCTTGAGTTTTTCACTCAGGGTATTTACGAAGCTTTGCAAAGGATTCTGAAGCATCATTTTCATCATGGGATTCACGTCAGCGTCCAAATGAATTTTCACTAAAGATTGATTTGCTGATGTTTCTGTTATGCTCATCCCTAATTCAAAATTCACTGATCCACCGATATGAGGTGTAATGATAATAGAGGAAAAAGGAATTTTTTCTTTAAAAGTCAGCTTCAATTCCGGAAGACCTTGAATTACAAAGGAACATTCGTTTTCAACCGATTTCCATTGCGTTACCTGTGTAGGCATCAAGTGACTGAAATTATTGAAGTCTGATAAAAAAGAGTATATGCGCTCGTTAGAGGCAAGTACTTCAGTAGGATTGCTTTCAACTTGTAACATAGATTATAAATTTTCTCCCCATTTTTCAGGAGATTCTTTCCAACGGACTAAAGACTCAATATCGCTCTGAGAAATATAATCTCTCTTTACGGCTTCTTCGATTAATGCTTCGTAATTGCTCAAGGTGAACAAGGGAACATTGGCTTTTTTGAAATTTTCACTGGCAGATGCAAGTTGATAGGTGAAAATGGCAACCATGCCTTTTACTTTACACCCTGCGTT
Organism: uncultured Bacteroidales bacterium; assembly: GCA_964543995.1. Taxonomy (GTDB): domain Bacteria; phylum Bacteroidota; class Bacteroidia; order Bacteroidales; family CAIXTV01; genus CAIXTV01. The sequence goes on along the minus strand of CAZJBB010000020.1, from coordinate 13,397 downwards.
TAGCAAAGCTTCCACGGCTTTTAAACTGCTGCCGCCGGTGGAGACCAAGTCTTCTACTACCACTACCGATTGACCTGACTCTACCACGCCTTCGATTAAATTGGATAATCCATGCGCTTTTTCAGAAGTCCGCACATAAACGAAAGGCACTCCCAAGTCTTGTGCAATTAATGCCCCATGGGCTATAGCTCCGGTTGCGACTCCTGCAATGACATCCGGTTTTCCGAATTCTTCGGTAATCAGCTTCACAAATTCTTGACGAATGAATGTCCTGATTTTAGGATAGGAAAGGGTTTTACGGTTATCGCAATAAATGGGCGATTTCATCCCCGACGACCAAGTGAAAGGGGAAGCAACATTGAGTTTTATTGCTTTGATTTGTAGTAAAAAATCAGCAACTTTGCCGGCAGTTTCATTATTTTTTTTCATATTGCAAATGTATAAAGTTTTCTTCAAAAATAGAGTAATAAAGTTTACGGAAATTCCACATAAATTTTGCGAATTTCCTATGGATTATGAAGCCGAAACCGCCGCTTCGGAACTGAAAAATTATTATAAAAAGTTTATTTCCGGCATGTATGATGAAGGCTGCATTCATTCTAAGTCTCCTTCAGATACTTTGCTCGATTTTCTATCCAACTTCCAAGTTGTTGACGCTGCCGGTGGTTTGGTAAAAGATGAAAAGGATAGACTTTTGATGATTTTTAGGAATAAAAAGTGGGATTTGCCCAAAGGACATTTGGAAAAAGGTGAAACCATAGAATATGCTGCTCAAAGGGAAGTAGTAGAAGAAACCGGTATAAAAAACGTAAGCATGGGTGCTCCTTTGGGTTGCACTTACCACATGTACGAGGAAAGAAAAAAATGGTTTGTTAAAAGAACCTATTGGTTTGAAATGAGCTGCCACTCAGCGGTTTCTTTAATCCCTCAAACAGAAGAAGGCATTACCCAAATTGAATGGGTTGATAGAGAGACACTTAAGAGCATTTTACCTAAGACCCATGATTCTTTGGTGGATATGATAAGAGATGAATATATAAACAGGAATTAAAAAGACGGGAGACGGGAGACGGAAGACGGGAGACATAAGACGGAAGACGGAAGACGGAAGACCGAAGACCGAAGACCGAAGACGGAAGACCGAAGACCGAAGACCGAAGACGGAAGACGGAAGACCGAAGACGGAAGACCGAAGACCGAAGACCGAAGACCGAAGACCGAAGACCGAAGACCGAAGACCGAAGAC
>CAZJBB010000020.1:0-12051 GCA_964543995.1 uncultured Bacteroidales bacterium | reverse complement strand
CGAAGAAAGGCATATCTACAAAGATACAAAGGATTTTCAAAAGGAGCAAAATAAGTCTTTTGCTAATAACTTAACAACCTGTTGGCCAATAACATATCAATCTTGATGCATTATGATTTAAATTTAAATCTCGGTACTGTATTTATACAAAAACTCAGGATCTAAGTCTGCTTCATTTGCCCATTCAATACTGTCGAAACTAATTTTCACAGTATTGAAAACAGAGATATCCTTCAATTCTTTGAAAATCCCTTTGTCTAAGTATGGAGACATATCGAGTTTTCTATTCTCACCATTTTCAAACGTAAGAAGAAGATTGAAATTATCAAGAGGTTTTACGACCTTAACTGCTAAATACATATCCTTTATTTTAAAGGTTCAATTACAAAGGGCTTTTCTCCATTCTGGCATAATTTCCAATCTGCCATAAGTTCATCAGAATGAATTTCTATCCAAGCAAACACTAATCTTAGTTGTTTTGGAGGCAAATCACCGTCGATCATGCTGCATGTAGTATATTAATAATTGCTTTGAAATCTTGGTAATAAACATGAATATGAGGTGGATTATGTTCCTTTGGAGTATAAAACATTCGAAAAATGATTCCATAAAACATGCTTATGGTTGGCATAATGTTTCCTTTTATAAAAGCAAAGATAAAAAAATTGGAGCTAAAAACGCAAAAGCATAAAATATAAAACGTATGATTCAAATTAAAATTTTTGCCTCGATGGGAAAAATCCCATCTTGTTGGAAAGATGGGATTTTGGTTTTACAGGATTGAAAAGAGTGGTCATTATCTGAGTGTGGCAAATGCAAACTGATGCTTTGACGTTGTTGGGCTATGCCACACTGAGTATCCTTGCCTTAATAACTTATTAACCAATAATATCCAGAAGAAGACCGAAGACGGAAGACCGAAGACGGAAGACCGAAGACGGAAGACCGAAGACCGAAGACGGAAGACGGAAGACGGAAGACCGAAGACCGAAGACCGAAGACCGAAAAAAAAGCATATCCACAAAGATACAAAAGACTTTCAAAAGGAGCACTATGAGTCTTTCCTTTAATAACCTATTAACCAATAACTTTCATTAGTAAGATGGAAGTTTGGAAGCCATTGTATAGAGAAAACAAAAAAAGGTTGCCCTTTCGAGCAACCCTTCCAATTATCAAACATTCAAATTAGGGTAATACAATATATAAGGTTCCTGAGTGGGTTCCTTTTACCCAGTCCACCTTATATTCGGATGGGCATTCGGTACCGGTGATGGGTTGGTTGCTGCTGTCGAAACCGTAAGTAATTGTTGCTGATTTGGTGTCGCTGGGAATGGAGTGTTTTATGATGCCTGCACATGGATCCCATCCACAAGATTGTTTTAGTACAACAGTAGTAAGTACTTGGGTGTAAAATTGTTCTCCATGGCGGTTGATTCCCCAAGTTTCTAAGTTGCTGTATCCATCGGCAACTCCAAATCCGTCAACCGATAAAATAAGACCTGAAGGGTAAGTTCCGGTATAGGTTTTCTGACGGGCAATTTCCCAAGTTCTGGTGGTGTTGTCGTTAAAGGTTGCTTGAATGGAACCGGATACTTTATGAATAATGGCAGTGGCAGTGGTACCTAAGTTTGGAATGATTCCCCCACTTACGTTTTGCCAAGTTTTAACACCATTGAGAATAACCCAGTTTCCTGTACTTATTTTGGTAACTTTATAATTGATAAATTCAACTTTTACGGTGGCTCCGGCTTGTGACCAAGGAGTGCTCAGTAATTTTGAAACTTTAATATTTCCCAATCGGCTGCGGGTTCCGGCACAATTTAAACCATTAAAGGCAAGGTTGATGTGTGTGGTGTCGCCAATGGTATCTCTGGTAACAGTAACATTACAGGGTAAAATTTTAGCAGTACTGCTCATCACTTCGTTAGCATCGTTTAATGCATCGTCAGAAGCGGTTTCAACCGTTACTTGATCTTTAGATAATTGTTGTAATGAACCTGAATCCGGAGTAGGTTCAGTAGTTTTGTCTTTTTTACAGGAACTTAAGCTGAAGGTTAAGGCGGCTACCATCAGGAATCCTAGCTTGATAAAATGTGTTGTTTTCATCTTTTTAAGTTTTAAGTGATTATTGGGTGATTTGTCATTAATACACATGATTTTGGTTTTACCCTGATACGATTTTTTATTTTTTTCAAATAAGATTAAAAAAATCGAGGTTCTCATTTATATCCTACTGAAAACACATAATAATCAGTTGATTAATAAATTTATTGAACAAAGTGTTTCTATTAAGCATTTATTCTACTCATGCTAAAATATAATCTTCTGTTCCCAATTCAAACATAAATATTACTTTTGATTAGCAAATATATAAGTATGCAAGCTATTGATTTAATTTCGGAGGAAATATTTACCTTAAAAACTTCAGATACAGGGAATACTGCTTTGAGTTTTATGGATGATTTAAAAGTGAGTCATCTACCATTTGTAAACAATAGGGAGTTTCTCGGGTTGGTATCCGAAAGCGATATTTACGAATCCAATGCTTTTGAGGTGAGCTTGGGAGGCATTTCCTTAAAAAATAAAAGTACCTGTGTTACAGTTCATCAACACATTTTTGATATCATTACACTTATGTTTAATGGCCAACTTACAGTGCTCCCTGTGGTTGACGAAAAAAACCAATACTTGGGTTCAATTACTTTAAAGAAATGCCTGGATGCATTTGCTAATTTCCTTTCTTCAGATGTAAAAGGGGGGATTATTATTCTAGAAATGAACCAAACCGATTATAATTTAACGGAAATCTCTAACATCGTAGAATCTAACGATTTGAAAATACTTTCTCTTTTTGTCAATAATCAATCCGAGTCAAATCAAATCGAAGTTACTTTAAAATTGAATAAGAAAGAAATGGGTTCAGTATTGCAAACCTTTAACCGATATCAATACAATATCAAGGCATCTTATTCCACCGCTGAGGAAACCGATTATCTTCAGGAGCGTTACGATTCACTTATGAAATATTTGAATATATAAGTTTTGGCTGCAATAAAGTTTTTTTCTATTACCCGCCAATCTGATTGCCATTGGATCCCTTGGAAGCGTCAATGGACATTATTCGCTTTTCTAATTCAGGTTTTGTTTTTAAGTGCTCAGGTAGACCAGAAGCCCAATAATGCACATTTTATTATAAAAAACATTGAAATTCAGGGGAATAAAAGCACAAAAGACTTTATTATATATAGAGAATTACTGTTTAAAGTAGGGGATACTTTGTCCAATTCTTCCCTCAACGAAAAATTGATGGCTTCTAAAAATAATCTGACAAACTTGTCTTTATTCAATTTTGTCAACATCGATACCTTGCATTGGGGAGTAGATGAAATCAAGGTCACCATTAAGGTGTTGGAAAGGTGGTATTTGTGGCCCATTCCGGTTCTTGAAATCCCTAATCAAGAGCTGAATACTTGGTTGAAAACTACCGATCTTTCAAGAATCAATTATGGAGTTTGGTTTACTAAGGAAAACTTTAGAGGAAGAGGGGAAGTGCTTAAATTTATGGTAGGTCTTGGATTTGATGAGCAATTGGGGGTTTCCTATTCCGTTCCTTTTATCAATAAAAAATTGACTACCGGTTTCTCTTTCAATGCATCTTATTATCAAAATCATCAAACTTTAGTGAAATTAATGGATAATAAAACTCAATATTTAAAGCTTGAGAATCAGTATGTTAAAAAAACGTTTTCCATAGGTGCAGGCATACAAATTCGGAAAAATTTATATCATACCCATGAATTTAAAATTTCGTACCAGCAAGATATATTTGCGGACACCCTTATCAGATCAAACCCGGATTATACAGGGAATAGCTCCTCTAATAATCACTATGTTGGATTTTACTACAAATATAAGAACGACTTTAGGGATAATAAGTCGTATCCGCTCACTGGTCATTATTTTGATGTAGAATTTAGTCAATTTGGCTTCGACTTTTTGAAAGACAATATTGATTATGGATTTTTGCATGCTTCTTTTCGAAGGTACTTCTTATTGCATAAAGGAATATACCTTCATTTTTCACTCAACGGACTGTATAACTATGGCGCCTCCATTCCTTTATATTTGCAACGTATGGTCGGAAACGCTTCGGATGAAGTCAGCGGATATGAATATTATGTAATTCCTTGCCATTATGCCATTTCGCTGCGAGGCAGTTTAAAAAAGACTTTGGTAAAACCTCGGGTATTTCAAATAGGCTTCCTTCCATGGGAGAAATTCAGTAAAATCCACTATGCCATTTACGGCAATTTCTTTTATAATTATGCCTATTTACATAACCAAATTCCAGATCCCTTGAATCCCTTAAATGGGGATTGGTTATTTTCAACGGGTGTTGGAATCGATTTTGTTACCTATTACGATAAGGTATTTCGATTTGAATTATCTTTGAACAGAAAAAGCGAACTGGGTTTTTTCATCCACTTAAAGTCACCACTATAATGAAAGCAGCTTTTTTCGGAAAATCTATTGGAACTGATAGTCTGCCTTTTTTTCAGCAATTTCTGACGAAGTTAGAAAACAATGGGTTCGAAATCCTGATTTATGAGCCGTTTTATAAATCCATTGTTCAAAAAATAAAAATTTCGAAATCCTTAAGTCTATTCAATTTTTCGCACGAAATTAGCAATTGTAATTTCATGTTTTCGATTGGAGGCGATGGAACCTTGCTGGATTCTGTGACCATGGTTAGAGATTCCGGCATTCCGATAGTGGGTATTAATATGGGAAGACTTGGATTTCTGTCCAGCATTCCGAAAGAAGAGATTGACGAGGCCATTAATAACATCTTGAATGGAGATTTCAATATTGAGCAAAGAACCTTGCTGAAACTTTCGAGTGAAAAAGGTTTGTTTGGCGACTTGAATTTTGCGATGAATGATTTTGTGCTTTCTAAAAAGAACCCTTTTTCCCTCATTAAGATTAAAACCTATATTAATGATTGTTATTTAAATACTTATTGGGCCGATGGTTTAATTATTGCCACTCCCACCGGTTCCTCTGCATACTCCTTAAGTTGCGGAGGTCCCATTATCTCGCCGCAATCACAAAATATTATTTTAACCCCCATGGGGTCTCATAACTTAAGTGTTCGTCCGGTAGTTATACCCGACACGGATGTAGTAAAAATCATTGTTGAAGGAAGAGATAAAGGCTTTTTTATTAGCTTGGATTCTCGTAACCAAGATGTTATGGATGGTTCGGAATTCATAGTTCAAAAAGCCGATTTTAAGGTAGCCCTCATTCGAATGAAAGATAAAGATTATTTCAGTACACTCAGAGAAAAGCTGAAATGGGGTTTGGATAACAGAAACTAAGAATATTGTGCTGAGGTATTTTGAGACATTTATGCACGTTTTTTATTATTCAAAGGGTTAATATTTCTAATTTTATTATTTTTGCTATAATTAGTCTTTTAAATTCGACTCATTAAGTATTTAAAAATGAAAAAGTTAGCTATTTGTAGTGCTTTTTTATTACTGTTTTCAGTAAGTGGCTTTTCTCAGATGTGGAAAGTGGACCGAAAGCAGATTATGTTAGGAATCGGTGCCAGTAATTTCTTGGGCGATTTGGGAGGCAGCGATAAAATAGGTACTCATGGACTGAAAGATCTTAACATTTCTTCTACCCGAATCGGATTTGATTTGGCTTACTCTTATCAATTAACTCAAAGATTTGCATCAAAAACCAGTTTGATTTTGGGGTGGATTGGTGGAGATGATGCCCATACAGACAATGCCGTTAGGAACAACAGAAATCTTAATTTCAGATCCATCATTGTTGAACTTTCCGGCCAAATTGAGATGTATCTTATCTTACCGAGTGCGGAATTCGGAAGCAGTTACAATGTTTTTAATAATTCGTGGCACAAAAACATCCCCATAGGTTTGTATGTGTTCGGGGGGATAGGTGGATTTTACTTTAACCCACAAGCTAAATATACGGATGGGAATTGGTATTCATTAAAGCCACTTTCTACCGAAGGCCAAGGCTTGGGAGGTGATGGAAAATCCTATTCTTTGTTTCAAGTAGCCATACCGGTAGGGATTGGTCTTAAATATCGAATTAATAAAAATTACAGTATAGGGCTAGAATATGGACTTAGGAAGACGTTTACCGACTATTTGGATGATGTGAGTACGAAATATTTCGATAAAAATGTATTGGCTACTCGAAAAGGGGAAATGGCTGCTTACTTTTCTAACCCTTCATTAACCACTGACCCCGGCAATCCAAAATATAATTGGACGGCTGCCGGACAACAAAGAGGCAACTCATCATACAATGATTCTTATATGTTTGCGTTTATCAGTTTGTATTATACCTTTGCAGACAAATCACATCGTTTTTTTAGGTTCTAAATGAAAAAAAATCTTTTTGTCGTTTTATTATTTTGGATTTCGTTGAATGGCAATGCCCAACGACATGAATTGGGAGCTTTTTTTGGGGGATCCTATTATATTGGTGATCTTAACCCTTCAGGACATTTTGCTCAAGCAAATCCTTCTGTAGGAATTCTATACCGTTATAATTTTAATCCACGCTGGGCTCTTAGAATCAATGCATTGTTTGGGACTGTGGAAGCCAGCGATGCAGTAAACAATAATAATGACCCTCGGAACTTGAGCTTTAAGTCTCCTATTACTGAATTTTCAGGCCAGTTTGAGTTGAATTTCCTTCAATTTTATACTAAAAGTGAAAAGTATAGATTCTCTCCCTATATTTTTGCCGGTTTGGGTCTGTTTAATTTTAATCCCCAGGCGCAGTATGATGGGAAGTGGTATGAATTACAACCCCTGAGTACCGAAGGGGAAGGCTTAGCCCCCGGAAAGTCTACTTATTCATTGACCAGTCTTTGCATTCCTTTTGGCTTAGGTATTAAGATTGGCCTTTTTAAAACATTTTGCCTTGGATTGGAGTGGGGGATGAGAAAGACATTTACCGATTACATTGATGATGTCAGCACCACCTATGTAAACCCGAATGTATTTTCGCTGGTGCAGGATAATTACTCGGGAATCTCAGCCATTTTAGCGGACCGCTCTGCAGTAAAACATCCTGATGGAGCTCAAAGAGGAAATTCCGCCAATAACGACTGGTATAATTTTTTTGGGGTCACGCTTTCTTTTCATTTAGGAAATAAAGAAACCACTTGTGCTTCGTTTAATAAGTAGAATAAGGGATATAACATAATTTAACGTTAACTACAATTTCTTATTGAAAAAAACGTTTAATTTTGCTCTCTATAGGAAATGATGGACGTAAAACAAAAGACTAATCTGAAAAACCTGCCTAAGCACGTTGCCATCATTATGGATGGAAATGGAAGATGGGCCAAAAGCCAAGGAAAGCTTCGCACTTATGGACATGAGCATGGCGTTTCTGCTGTAAGAAGAACTGTAGAAGCCGCTGCAGAAATGGGCATTCAATATCTGACGCTTTTTGCTTTTTCAACCGAAAACTGGAATAGACCCAAATATGAAGTGGATATTTTGATGAATATTTTGGTAAAATCCATTCATGGGGAAATGCCTTCTTTAATGAAAAACAACATTAAGTTTGGAGCCATTGGTAATATTGAAAGTTTAAATAATAAGTGCAAGAAACAACTGTTTAAAGCCATTGAGCAAACATCCCAAAATACCGGAATGAATTTAATTTTGGCCTTGAGTTATAGCTCGAAATGGGAAATTATTGAAGCGTGTAAAAATTTGGCAACACAAGTGAAAAACGGTCTTATTCAGCCTGAGGATATCAGCGAAAACATGTTTAACGATTGTTTAACCACCCAAGGAATTCCCGATCCGGAATTATTAATTCGCACCAGCGGGGAATACCGAATCAGTAATTTCCTTTTATGGCAAATTGCTTATAGCGAACTCTACTTTACTCCTAAACTTTGGCCTGATTTTCAAAAAGAAGATTTCATTGAAGCGATTACTGATTATCAAAAAAGAGAAAGACGATTTGGATTGACGAGTGAACAAATAAAACCCTAAACTTTTAATGAGAACTATACAACAGCTGCTGTTAATTTGCTTATTTATATTTTCTTCCAACTTTATTGCAAAAGCCCAGATCTTAATTGGTGATGAAGGTAATGATATCGATTATACCACCCCAAAAGAATACGAAATTGGCGGAATTACTGTGGGAGGGATTCAGTTTCTTGATAACAATGCCTTGATTTTATTGTCCGGCATCAAAGTTGGGGAAAGAATTAAAATTCCGGGTGAAAAAATAACCAAAGCAATTGATAAACTTTGGGAACAAGGGCTTTTTGAAGATATTGTAGTTTCAGTTAGTAAAATCCAAGGAGACCTCGCTTTTTTAAAATTCACTTTTAAAGAAAGACCCAGGTTATCAAAATATGCTATCAATGGCATTCGAAAAGGAGAAGCAGACGATATTCGCGAAAAAATTAAACTGGTACGTGGAGATGTGGTTACGGATAACATCATTCAGCGTTCTGTAAATCAAATTAAAAGCTTTTATGCCGATAAGGGGTTTCTCAATGCAAAAGTAACTGTAATTCAGGAAAAAGAACGTACCTATTCCGGTGAAACAGACAATAATACTCCTAATAACGGAAAGAAGAAAAAAAAGAAAGAAGTTCACACTACAACTGATTCTACTGCATCTTTAATTAAAAAGAATGATGAAAAAGTCAAAAAAGACAGCATCATTACGAACTACGTAGTTTTAACCTTCAACGTTGAGAAGAACACAAAAGTTAAGATTCAAAAGATTAATTTAATTGGAAATCAAGCCCTTTCTACCCGAAAATTGCTTTCGGCATTTAAAGAAACCAAAGAAAGAACCAAATTCACCCCTTTTGAATCTATTGACACAGTGGCAACTTACATTGCCAAGAATGTATTTAAACCCCATTTTGATTTGGGAGAAGCGCTTTCTAATTATGTTTCAAATCGTTGCAAATTCAGGATTTTTAAATCCTCAAAATTCATCAAAGAAGATTTTGAAAAGGATAAGGAGAAGCTCATTGAAAAATATAACGAAAATGGATACCGAGATGCTTTGGTCGTGAAAGATACTGTTTATCAGGTGGATAATAAGTCGATTAATGTGGATTTGTACATCAATGAAGGCAATAAATATTATTTTAGAAATATTATCTGGGTAGGCAACACAAAATACTCTTCTCAACAACTCAATACCATTTTAAATATCAATAAAGGGGATGTTTATGATCAAAGTGTGTTAGATTCTCGCTTAACGTATAACCAAAATGGAGCGGATGTGAGTTCATTATACATGGATGACGGATATTTGTTTTTTCAAGCAAATCCGGTTGAAGTGTTGGTGGAAAAAGACTCCATTGATATTGAGATTCGAATTGTGGAAGGAAAGCAAGCACGCATCAATAAGGTAACCGTATCAGGGAACTCAAAAACCAATGATAAAGTTATCATTCGTGAAATTCGTACCGTTCCCGGTGAGCTTTTCAGCCGCTCAGATGTGATAAGAACTCAGAGAGAGCTTGCTCAACTTAAGTATTTTAATGCCGAAAAGCTTGGAGTACAACCAAAACCCAACCCTGTTGACGGGACGGTGGATATTGAATATACGGTAGAAGAAACTTCTTCTGATCAAATTGAATTGTCGGGGGGATGGGGTTCGGGAATGATTGTTGGAACCCTTGGGCTATCGTTTAATAACTTTTCCACCCGAAACTTCTTCAAAAAAGGCGCTTGGCGTCCTTTGCCTTCGGGAGATGGACAAAAGTTCTCCATCAGAGCTCAGTCGAATGGTCAATATTATCAATCCTACAGTGCCTCCTTTACCGAACCATGGCTTGGGGGCAGAAAACCTATTGCCTTCAGTGTCTCATCATTTTATTCTGTACAAGCTCCAAGCACTTCAACCTATATTAAAATTTTTGGAGCTTCTCTTGGACTCAGTAAAAGAGTGAAATGGCCCGATGATTTTTTTATTTTATCTCAAGGCATTTCGTTTCAGAATTATAATTTAAAAAACTACGGAAGCGTCTTTCTTTTTAGCAATGGGACTTCCAATAGCTTAACGTACAATATTTCATTGTCTCGGAATTCAGTAGATCAACCTATTTACCCTAGAAGCGGATCCGAAGTGACCATTGGAGTTCAGCTTACCCCTCCGTATTCCCTTTTTAGTACCACAAATTATGATTCAGTAAGTGCCCAAGAAAAATATAAATGGATTGAATATCATAAATGGACCATTAAAACTTCTTGGTTTCAAAACATCATTGGTGACTTGGTCATTAATACACGTGCAAAATTCGGATTTTTAGGGTTTTATAATTCCAAAATCGGGATGGCACCCTTCGAAAGATATTATGTAGGGGGCGACGGATTGTCGGGGTTTGCTTTGGATGGTCGTGAATTGATAGGACTTAGAGGATACAGCAATAACTCTCTCACCCCCATGGGGCACAGTGGATATATTGGTGGAACCATATATAATAAATATACTTTCGAACTGCGTTATCCTGTATCTCTTAATCCAAGCGCTACCATTTATTTGTTAGGCTTTTTTGAAGCCGGTAATACCTGGCTTACGTTTAAAGAATTTAATCCCTTTAATGTATACAAATCTGCCGGTCTAGGAGTAAGGGTATTCCTGCCTATGTTTGGTGTTTTAGGTTTGGATTGGGGTTATGGATTCGACGATGTATTCAACTCCCCCGGGGCAAATAAAGGACAATTCCATTTTTCAATTAATCAATCCATCGACTAAAACCGAAATGGTATGTTTTTTGTTTTATGAAATCAATTAATTTACAATAATATAGGAGAAAAATCATGAAAAAGACCTTTTTACTGTTAGCAGCCACCTTATTAGTGAGCCTGGGCTCTTTTGCTCAAAAGTATGCTTTTGTAGATACCGATTACATACTTTCAAATATTCCTGATTATAAAGACGCACAGGATGATTTGGATAAAACGTCCATTCTATGGCAGAAGGAAATTGAAAAGAAATTTGCTGATATCGATAAAATGTATAAATCCTTTCAATCGGAATCAACGCTGTTGCCTGAGGAAATGAAAAAGAAACGCGAAGATGAAATTATGAAAGCTGAAAAAGAAGCCAAAGATTTGCAGAAAAAAAGATTTGGGAATAATGGCGATTTAGCAAAAAAACGTGCTGAACTTATCAAGCCTATTCAAGACAAAGTATATAATGCCATTGAAGACTTAGCTACAACAAAAAATTATTCCTTTATTTTCGACCGTTCAGGAAGCTTATCTATCTTATATGCTGATTCTAAGCTTGATTTAAGCGATGAAATTCTAAATCGTTTAGGCTATACCCCTGCTAAAAAAGACACCAAAACACCTCCATCCAACTCCAAACCCGGTGCCCCCGGTACCAAAGATAGAGTGATTGGATCGGACGATGAAAATGGGAAGGTTATTAAGAAATAATTAAGACTAATTAACACATTGATTTCCCGAAATATTTTACCTTTGCCGCGTTAATTCTAACTTAAAATAATAAAAATGAGAAAAGCTTTTAAATTTGTTGCCATTCTTTTACTTGTAATTTCAACATCAACAATTTTTGCCCAGTCGAAAATAAAATTAGGTCATATCGACTCTAATGAACTCTTAAAAATGATGCCGGGAAGAGATTCCGCTTTAGCTAAATACTCAGAGTATGGAAAAACATTGGAAAGCACCTTGGCTACCATGAAAAACGAATTTGACACCAAATACAAAGATTTTGCTGACAATCAGGCTACCATGTCGGAGTTGATTCAAAAAACCAAAACAAAAGAATTGCAAGATTTACAAGGAAGAATTGAAGACTTTAAAGCTTCTGCTCAAAAATCTTTAAGCGATAAAGAAAACGAATTGCTTTCTCCCATTATCAATAAAGCCAAAAAAGCCATTGAAGAAGTAGCCAAAGAAAATAGCTTTACCTATGTTTTTGATACAGGAAGATCGGAAGAGCGTCGTGTAGGGAAAGAGTGTTCAGAGCCGTGTA
>CAZJBB010000019.1:0-27108 GCA_964543995.1 uncultured Bacteroidales bacterium | reverse complement strand
CGGAAGATGTTTATGCAAAGATAAAGCTTTTTGCAATAAAAGCTAAAGGATTAGACTTTGAAATCTTTAAGACGGAAGTTTGAAGACCGAAGGTGGATTTAAAAAATGGTTCTCGCTGAGTTCCGCAGATGGAAATGCAGACACTGCTGAAAATTCTTCTAATAACCAAAAACTTAATAACCCAATAACTATAATCTAAAAGACAGAAATAGGAAGAAATTATTTCCTCGATAAACTTCACTTTATAAAATATGTATATTTGTTTTTTAATCATCCTTTGCTTAACCAAAAGAAAATAATTGTTGTATTGCCTGCTTATAATTCGGCGGCTACCTTGGAGGCTACGTATAACGAAATCCCTTTCGATATTGTAGATGAGTTGGTATTGGTTGATGACGACTCCAATGATCGTACCGCTGAACTTGCAAAAAAAATAGGAATACGGCATATCATTGTGCATCAAAAAAACTTGGGATATGGAGGAAATCAGAAAAGTTGCTACGATAAAGCCTTGAGTCTTGATGCCGATATCATCATCATGTTACATCCCGATTATCAATACACTCCAAAACTGATTCCGGCATTGGCTAGCATTATTGCATCCGGAGTTTACCCGGTAGCCATGGGTTCACGTATTTTGGGAAAAGGCGCTCTTAAAGGGGGCATGCCAATGTATAAGTATGTTTTCAACCGCATTCTCACCTTAACTCAGAATTTGATGTTGGGACAAAAACTATCAGAATATCATTCGGGTTACCGGGCTTTTTCATCGGAAGTGCTCAAAAAAATAAATTATAAAGCCAATTCTAATAACTTTGTATTCGATAATCAAATGTTGGTTCAAATTTTCAATGCAGGATATGAAATTGCCGAAGTTACTTGCCCTACCCATTATTTCAAACAAGCTTCTTCCATTAACTTCAGGAAAAGCGTGGAATATGGATTGGGAGTATTGGCAACCTGCCTTAGTTTTTGGCTTCATAAAACAGGAATAAAAAAGTTCCCAATTTTTAACATTAATCAAAAATCATCATGAATTACAAAACAAAATCATTTTTACTTTGGGTTTTTGCCGTTATTTTTACCTTGGCTTTTATGGTCTATCAACGCATGACAGGCCCAACCTATCCCATCACAGGGAAAATGCAATATGCCAATACCGAAGTCAAATACAAATTATTAAGGACATCGGATGCAGAAGGCGATCAAAAGGTAAGTATTTTAGCCCCCAATGCTACAATCAAAGGTAAATTTGAATATAAAAGATTCAAAAGCAACGATAGTTTAAGTGTAATTGAAATGACGCGAGCAGGAGACACCTTATTTGGAATGGTTCCTCATCAAGCTCCGGCCGGAAAAGTTTCCTATAGTATCAAATTATATACTGATGCAGATGCCAATGGAACCTACATCAAATCAGAACCGACCATTATTCGTTATAAAGGCCCGGTTCCTCCATTTGTACTTTGGCCACACATCATTCTAATTTTTGCAGCTTTTCTCTTTTCAACTCGTACCGGTCTTAGTGCCTTAGTAAAAGGGAAAAACACCTTTGCTTATGCAGTTGTTACTGTAATTTGTCTTAGCATTGCCGGCGGCATTCTTGGCCCTGTGATGCAAAAATATGCCTTCGGCGCTTTTTGGACCGGTTGGCCTTTCGGGCATGATTTGACTGATAATAAAACGGCTGTGGCTTTGGTCTTTTGGATTATCGCTTTGGTTAAACTTTGGAAAAACAAGGAAAAAAGAAGGTGGGCCTTCATAGCTTCCATTATTTTGGTGCTGGTATATCTTATTCCCCATTCGGTATTGGGTTCAGAGATTGATTATACGGCAACTCAAACAGCAAAAACCACCGCACAGTTGTTTTTCTAGAGGATGATTACCAATATCATTATCTTTCTTACTTGCGGAGTTTCTTTATGGGCCTTACTTGAGGTAAGGATTTCTGATCAGTTGCGGTTTAATGCGTATTTAGCCAAACACAGCAATCAATGGTATCGTTTTTTTACCTATGCCTTTGTTCATGCCGATTGGATTCATTTGTTGGTAAACATGTTTGTACTCTATTCTTTTGGAAGTATAGTCGAAACTTTCTTTAAACTCCATTTTGGCCCTAAAGGAATTCTGGATTTTATACTCTTGTACATTGGAGGGATTATGTTTTCTGTTTTGGGAAGTTTTGGACGACATAAAGACAACTTCGGATATAATGCCGTTGGGGCTTCTGGCGCGGTTTCAGCCATTGTATTTTCCAGTATCATCTTCTATCCTATCGGGAAAATATACTTGTTTATGATTCCATTAGGAGTTCCTGCTTTTATTTTCGGAATTCTATATTTGGCATATTCGGCATACATGGCTAAACGGAATATTGGAAATATTGGTCACGATGCACATTTTTGGGGCGCTATTTTCGGGGCTTTATTTACCATAGTATTAAAACCAAGTTTGTTTTTGAATTGTATTGCACAAATTCAAGGCATGTTTGGAATGTAGCCAAAATCAATACCGACAGATTATTTAGTTCTGTCTTTTTGTAGCTAATTGTTTTTATTTACATTTGCATTTTAATACCACTTTTATGTTCAACGTAAACGAATACTTCGAAGGGAATGTAAAATCCCTTGCTTTTCAAGCAAGCTCATCTCCGGCAACCATAGGTGTAATGGCAAAAGGAGAATATGTTTTTAAAACCTCAACGGTAGAATATATGACGGTAATCACCGGAAAAATGACCGTATTGCTTCCCGGAAGCACAGAATGGCGCGAATTTCGCCCTTTTGATACGTTTATAGTTGAGAAAAACGTAAGTTTTAAAGTAAGGCTTACTGAAGACACCTCTTACTTATGCTTATATAAACCTACAGAAAGTTAATTGTAAATATCAGCTTAGAAAATCCCTAAGAATTTTTTCCGGGTTTTCTTTTGGTACACATAATTTTTATTCTTTCTGTGCTTCTTAAAAGGATCTCGTTTTACATTTCCGTTAGACGTTCCTCTATTATACGTTCTGCTCGAATTATCTTTTAATGCCGTAAATCCGGAAGATCCTCTACGACGGAAGATATTATATTCAAACATATTGAAATTATAAGTGAAGCCTAAGGTGTTGTAACTATATCCTTCAAACCCACCGCCGGAAATAATATTTGCATCTAAACGATCCGACAATAAAAACCGCAAAGAGGTTTCTACATTAACCTTCCAATGCTTGTTTAACTTATAGCTCATTCCCAAGCCCATTGGGATTATCCATTCTTTAATCGTAGCGGCAAGATGTTGTCCTTTTTCGGTGTATCCATAACTGCTGATATACGTTTGGTCAGCGGTTCGTGTACTCAATGTCCTGAAACTGCAAAAACCAAAGCCTAAAAATGCATAAATATCAAAGATTTTATTCTCTTTTTGACTTAACATGGTCAGCAAATTAGCAGAAACATGCATATTTGCTTCAAAAATATCTGCTGAAAATTGCAATCCGGTAGATTCCTGATGACTGTATAATGAACCCCATAAGAATTGAGATTTTATCGCAACCGACTTATTTATGGCTTTCCCAAAACAAAAACCATACATGGTTTTTCTGTCTTCATAAAAGTACTTTGATAAAGGACTGTTGTGCCAGAACTTATTTTTATTGTCGGTTAAATCACCGTAAAAAGCATTACCCCCAATATTTAAGTTTAAAGTCCAGTTTTGGTAAAACCTGTAATTTTGAGCTTGCAACTTAGATGAAAAACATATTGCGCAAAAAAGGAAAAGCAAACAACATACATTTTTCTTCACATGCATCATTATTAATGATTAAGGGGTGCAAAGATACGGTTTTATTTATTTTTATATAACGCCTAAATTTGCAAAATATTCATCTTATGACAATATTTTTTCAATGGCTCCTCTTTCTTTATCGGTAAGGGAGTCTATTTCACTAAGGGCTTGTTTTATTTTCGACTTAAAGTTCCAGCAAGTCATTTGTCTTAATGATAGTCGACGGGCAAATTCGTAAGAAGAAATATCTTTCTCTCCTTTACAAACATTGTAGGCAATATAAAATGCTTTACTTAAAGGAAACTTTACCCCGTGAAAAATGGTGCCATTGGTGGCGGTTTCTTTAGTCTTGCATTTGGTACATCTTCTCGAAAAGGGTTCGTCACCGGGACAAGAATTGGTGTTACCGCATTTTTTACACACAAATCCTTTTTCCCACTTAATTTCCGCTAAAAAAGCTAAGCATTTTTCATCAGAACTGAACATCTCTTGCAATTGCTCAGGGCTGATTTGTTCATTAAATAAGGGTGCCATAATGTATAATCAAGAACAAATGTATAAAAGTGAAATCAAAAAGATGCAAAAAAAGCGAAACTTATATATGTTTTCCTTCATCAGGTCTTCTGCTTTTTCTTTTTTGCAGCGGGAAATAAAACATTATTCAAAATGAGTCGATATCCAGGGGAATTAGGAAATAGATTTAAATCTGTTGGCGGGTCTCCCACAAAATGCTGATAATCTTCAGGATCATGCCCTCCAAGAAAAGTCCAAGTACCTTTGCCGTATTCACCATGGATGTATTTGGCTTCTTCCATGGATTTATTTTCGCCCATAACCAAGGTCGTTGATTTTAAGGTTTCTTTTCGAAAAGCTGTGGTTTGACCCATAAATCCTTTGAGAATTTGAGTGTGATTCTGACAAAGCATGGTGGGTACCGGATCCCATTTGGCGGAAAACTCAAAAAGGGTAAATAAGTCGTTTTTTTCTTCAATTTTTCGAATATGAGGAACATCTATATTGGAGATTTCATATTCATAAGGATTGGTTACCAATTTGAATTTTGTAAAGGCAAAGCATTTATTATAATCCAACTTACTTTGTGCATTCGGATCAGCCGGATCTCCATCAAACATGACATCACAAATATCCACATCCTCTGCAGCCAAAGCCACATCGTAACTATCCGGAGCCGAGCACATCGCAAACAAAAATCCGCCACCGGCTACAAAGTCCCTGATTTTTTTTGTTACGGCCAGCTTTAACTGAGAAACCTTATTAAAACCTAATTTATGTGCGTTTTCTTCATTGATCCTTACATCTTCTTTATACCATGCCGCATTTTGATACACAGCCCAAAACTTTCCATATTGACCGGTAAAGTCTTCGTGATGCATGTGCAGCCAGTCGTACAAGGGTAAACTGCCTTGGATAACTTCCACATCGTACACTACGTCATAAGGTATTTCGGCATATTTTAGCACCAAAGTAACGGCATCGTCCCACGGCATTTTGTTTTTCGGAGAATACACCGCAATTTTCGGAGCTTTCTGTAGCTTCACCACATCCATATTATTCTCGTTACTCGAAATTTCTAGTTCAATAGCCGAAGCCTGAACATCAGCAATTATTTGATAACTTACGCCTCTAGTAAGACATTCCTCTTCAATGGGTTTTGCATATTTGCACATAAAACTTCCCCCACGATAATTCAGTAGCCAACTTACTTCTACATCCTGTTTTAATAACCAATAGGTAATACCATAGGCTTTTAAATGATTTTTTTGAACTGCATCCATGGGAATTAAGAGATAAGATGCATGAAGCATAAAAGAAAAAAGTAAAAAGCTTATTATGAGTCCAAGTTTTTTCATGTGTTATAAACGCAAAAAACAGATTAAAAGTTTACACCGGATTCATCTATCATCAAATCATCGTCGTTCATGCGCGAAGGAATGGTTTTCATTCCGGGGTTGTCAAATTGAGAATTTGGGGCCAAATCGTTTTCATAAATTGAATAGTCGGTCTCGAAGTCAGCAAATTTGGCGAACTTGTCAATAAATTGAAGACGAATATCTTTTAAAGCCCCATTTCTATGTTTAGCAATAATAATTTCGGCCATGCCTTCGGTAGAATTTCCTTGTTCGTCTTGGGTCAACTTGTAGTATTCCGGTCGATAAATAAACAGCACCATATCGGCATCTTGCTCAATGGCTCCCGATTCCCTTAAGTCGGATAAAATGGGTCTTTTGGTTCCTCCGCGTGTTTCAACAGCACGACTTAACTGCGACAGGGCGATGATGGGGACATTCAATTCCTTGGCTAGATTTTTTAAGGATCGAGAAATGTTGGAAATTTCTTGTTCTCGGTTTCCGCTTTTCGAATCAGAAGCCGCAGTCATTAATTGCAAATAGTCGATAATAATGATTTGAACATCAAATCGTTGTTTCATTCTCCGACATTTTGCTCGAAGTTCGAATAAATTTAATCCCGGTGAGTCGTCAATGACCAAAGGTGCATCAATAAGGCTGGCGACTTTAACATTGAGTTGCTCCCATTCGTAGTTTTCTAAGTTTCCTTTCTTGAGTTTTTCGGCCGGTAACTGACTTTCGCTCGAAATTAAACGGGTAACTAATTGGAGGGAGTTCATTTCGAGTGAAAAAATGGCAATGGGTTTTTTGTGGTCCACGGCAATATTGCGTGCCATGGAGAGCACAAATGCGGTTTTTCCCATACCGGGACGTGCGGCAATAATGATTAAATCGGATTTTTGCCAACCATTGGTAACCCTGTCTAATTCAGTAAAACCTGAAGGAACGCCGGATAAATGATTTTCCGAATTTCTGGCTTTTTCGATTTCTTTTATGGCATCTTTCACTAAAATGCGCATATCCACTGCATCACTCCGTAAATTATTGTCGCTGATTGAAAAGAGGTTCTTTTCTGCTCTGTCCAATAACTCCAATACATCGGTGGTGTCTTCAAAAGAGTCTTTAATAATTTCGGAAGAGATGGAAATGAGCTCTCTTTGTATATATTTTTGCTGCAATATTCTTGCATGAAATTCAATATTAGCAGAAGAAGTCACCCGGTTGGTAAGCAAGGTAATATAATAAGCGCCTCCAACTTGTTCAAGCATTCCCATGCTTTTCAGCTCATTAGTAACGGTCAAGATATCAATAGGGTCATTTTTCGCAAACAACACTCGAATGGCATTAAAAATTTGCTGATGCGCTTCTTTGTAAAAAACTTCAGGTTTTAAGGTTTCAATTACCACCGAAACGGCATTTTGTTCTAAAAGCATAGCACCTATTACGGCTTCCTCAAGGTCAATGGCTTGTGGTGGAACCCTGCCGTGTTGGTTTAATTCTATGCGTTTTTGAAGCTCTTTGGGCTTTCTGCGAGTGTTTTCGTTAAAAGAAGGATTCGTATTAATCATGCTTCAAAGGTAATGTTCGTAAAGTTCAGAGAAAGAAATAAGAATTGAATAGTTATTCACCTTGTATTAACAGGACTTATGAAAAATTGTTAATAAGTGTTTTTAGAGGGATTCTGCTTCAGTCTCCACATTCTCAACTTTAAGTTTTTTTGAGAATAAGGAGCGCTGGAAAAAAATCAGCATAAAGACCCCTACAGTAATGGCAGAATCTGCTAAATTAAATACCGGTCGAAAGAACACCAATTCTTCGCCACCCCAAAATGGAAACCAAGAGGGATAATGGCTTTCAATGATCGGAAAATAAAACATGTCGACTACTTTCCCATGCAAGAAACTGGCATAACCTCCCTCAGCCGGAAAAGCTTGTGCTAATTGATAGTTACTATCGGAAAAAACGATTCCATAAAAAGCACTATCAATAATATTTCCAAAGGCACCTGCAAAAATAAAAGCCAAACAAACGAATAATAAGATCGGTGTTTCTTTCTTTTTGGATAATTTATAAATGTACCAACCAATAGCAGAAATTGCAATAATTCTAAAAAGGCTCAAAAATAATTTCCCGAAATTACCGGCAAATTCGAGTCCGAAAGCCATACCATTGTTTTCGGTGAAATGGATAAAAGCCCAATTTCCTGCCAAACGATATTCTTGTCCGATATACATATGGGTTTTAACCCAAATTTTAATCGCTTGATCTAAAATCAGAACCAATAAAATAATAAGAATGGATAAGTGAACCCCTTTAACAGAGCGCAACGAAAAACGAGGAATCATTTCTTTTTGGCTTGCAATAGTTTAGCATCAATACTAAGCGTAGCATGGGGTACGATTCTTAATCTTTCCTTAGAAATGAGTTTTCCGGTAACTCGGCAAACACCATAGGTATGATTTTCAATTCGTATCAATGCATTTTCGAGCGATTTTATAAATTTAATCTGTCTGGATGCCAAACGGCTGTTTTCCTCTTTAGATAACACTTGATATCCTTCTTCTAACACTTTAAAGGTTGGTGAAGTATCGTTAATGTCAGCTTCACTATTGTTAGTATAAGCATCCGTAAGAAGTAATAAATCCTGATTTGCTTTCTCAAGTTTTTCGACAATAATTGCTTTGAATTCTTGCAATTCTTCTTCGGAATATCTTGTTTTTGTGGTTTCTTCGTTTTTCATGTAGCCCCCAGTTATATAATTATGAAACTTTACTTATGTTAATCTTAATTTGAATTTCGTCAGTTAATACTATTGAAGCAATATCATTAGGCATATTTTCATTAAATACCAATTGCTCAGCTAAAGTTTCCGAACAAATGTACGCATAATTATCCTCCACTGCATTAACAACATCGCTATTTTTCTCTATTTCGATGCGAATTTTATCGGTAATTTCAAAACCGCTGTCTTTTCTAATATTTTGAATTCGATTTACCAGTTCTCTTGCAACGCCTTCTTTAAAAAGCTCCGGTGTGATAGTAATGTCCAAAGCCACTGTCAAATTGCCTGAATTGGCAACTACCCAACCCGGTATATCTTCGGTAATAATATCCACATCCTCTTGGCACAAATCAATTTTTTGTCCCTCAATTGTAATAGGAAGCAGTTCGCCTTGTTCCAAAACATTGATTTGTATTGCAGAAAATTCCTCAATTGCAGCAGCAATTTGCTTCATCAATTTGCTGTATTTAGGCCCTAAAGATTTATAATTAGGTTTGATTTTTTTCACTAAAAATCCTTCGCCACCGGTAAGAAAATCAATTTCTTTAATGTTGACTTCCGACAATATCAAAGATTTCACCAATGCTATTTGATTTTTAATCTTATCATCGGACAAGGGAATCATGATTTTTTGCAAAGGTTGGCGAACCCTAAGGTTGGATTTCTTACGCAATGAAAGTACCAACGAAGAGATTCTTTGTGCCAATTGCATGCGTTCTTCCAACAAATTATCCAGTACTTCTATATTTGCTATTGGAAAATCGGATAAATGCACCGATTCAAATGGCATTTTACCGGTAACATTATTGAGATCCATGTATAATCGATCCATAAAGAAAGGCGCAATAGGTGCCGAAAGTTGAGCAATGGTAGTCAAACAACTGTAAAGTGTTTGATAGGCAGAAATTTTATCTCCCGAATAATCACCTTTCCAGAACCGACGGCGACTTAAACGAACATACCAATTACTTAAATGGCTGTCGACAAACTCCTGTATGGCACGACCTGCCTTAGTAGGTTCATAATCAGAATAAAATTCATCCACATGTTGGATGAGGGTATTTAACTCCGACAGTATCCAACGGTCAATTTCGGGTCGTTGATGAATTGGAATTTCCGGTTCAGCATAAGTAAAGCCATCAATATTGGCATATAAGGCAAAGAAACTATAGGTATTGTACAATGTTCCAAAAAACTTTCGTTGCACTTCTGCAATTCCTTCGCTGTCAAATTTCAAATTATCCCAAGGCTGGGCGTTGGTAATCATATACCAACGAGTGGCATCCGGACCATATTTTTCTATGGTTTCGAAAGGATCCACAGCATTGCCCAAACGTTTGGACATTTTATTTCCTTTTTTGTCGAGTACCAACCCATTTGAAACCACGGTTTTAAAAGCCACAGAATCAAAAAGCATCACCGCAATGGCATGCAAGGTAAAGAACCAACCCCGAGTTTGATCGACCCCTTCTGCAATAAAATCAGCCGGGAAATTTTTGGAAAAAGTTTCTTTATTTTCAAAAGGAAAATGGGTTTGAGCATACGGCATAGAACCGGAATCGAACCATACATCAATTAAATCAGGTTCACGAAACATTTTTTTTCCTGCAGGTGAGGTTAAAACTATTTCGTCGGCATAGGGTCTATGTAAATCGAAAGTATGATAATTTTCTTCTGAGTTATCTGTTGGAATATAGTTTTCCAAAGGATTCGAACTCATAAAACCCTTTAGTATTGACTTTTCAATTTCCTCTTTTAATTGAGCAACAGAGGATATGCAAATTTGCTCTGAGCGGTCTTCTGAAGTCCAAATGGGAAGAGGAATTCCCCAAAATCTTGAGCGAGAAAGGTTCCAATCTACTAAATTTTCGAGCCAATTGCCAAACCGACCGGTACCGGTAGATTGAGGTTTCCAATTAATGGTATTGTTGAGTTCAATCATCCTATCCTTATAAGCAGTGGTTTTTACAAACCAAGAATCTAAAGGATAGTATAGAATGGGTTTATCAGTTCTCCAGCAATGCGGATAGGAGTGCTCGTATTTTTCAGCTTTAAAAGCCTTGTTTTCTTTCTTTAGCTTGATAATGATTTCGACATCTACATTTTGATCTGTTTTAGGGTCGAAATTGACATCGTACTCCGATTTAACATACTTTCCGGCAAACTCGGCCATTTCTTCAGTAAAACGACCTTGCTTATCTACCAATGTTAATGAACCCAACCCATGAATCTTTGCCGTCCTGAAATCGTCGGCTCCAAAACTGGGGGCAATATGCACAATCCCTGTTCCATCTTCAGTGGTAACAAAATCACCAATAACCACCTTAAAAGCATCTCCATCATCGGGTTTTGCATAAGGAAGCAATTGTTCATATCGAATACCGGATACGTCTTTCCCCAAAAAACTCGAAACCACACAAAAAGGAATTTCTTTGTCACCGGCCTTATATTCATCAAATAAAAGTTCAGCATTTTTTTCACTGAAATATTTCGATGCAAGCTCTTTTGCTAAAATTAAGCATACCGGTAAAAAAGTGTATGGGTTGAAGGTTTCTACCGCAATATATTCAATATTTTTACCCACAGCCAAGGCTGTGTTGGAAGGTAAAGTCCAAGGAGTAGTGGTCCAAGCAAGAAAATAAGTTGGAAGATTTGAATTAAAAGGCAGTTTTTCCGGTTCGCTAACTTTAAATTGAGCAACTACAGTATTATCCTTTACGTTTCTATAGCACCCCGGTTGATTTAATTCATGGGTGCTCAGTCCGGTGCCTGCAGCAGGAGAATATGGTTGAATGGTGTACCCTTTATACAATAATTCTTTATCATACAACTGGCTGAGTAAATACCAAACCGTTTCTATATATTTGTTTTCGAAGGTGATATAAGGATGTTCCAAATCGACCCAATACCCGGTTTTAAGGGTAAGTTCATCCCAAAGGTCTTTATATTTCATCACTTCGCTGCGACAATTTTTATTATAATCGGCAACGGAAATGGTTTTACCAATATCTTCTTTGGTAATGCCCAGTGTTTTTTCAACGGCAATTTCAATGGGTAAACCATGAGTATCCCAGCCGGCCTTGCGTTGAACATAAAATCCTTTTAAGGTTTTATACCGGCAAAAGATGTCTTTTATGGCTCTTGCCATTACATGATGAATTCCGGGAATGCCATTGGCTGAGGGAGGTCCTTCGTAAAAAATATAAGGTTCTCCTTTTTCTCTTGTGGTTAAGCTTTTAGAAAAAACATTGTTTTTTTCCCACAACTCGAGTACGGATTTACCAATAGAAGATAGGTCTAAATGCGGGTATTGAGGATATTCTTTGTTCACGGGAGCTAATGTTTCTTTTAAAAGGGTGCAAAAATATAAAAAAAACACTTATCAAGTATATATTTGATAACTAAAGTTTTATAAAAAGTTTGTTTTAGTTAAAAATCAGGACTTAGGAATTTTTAATACCTGTCCTGGAAATAAACCTTTTGCTAATTTTTCCTTATTGGTATCCTTTATTACCTTCAAGGAAACACTAAATTTTCTGGAAATTTCCATTAAGGAATCGCCTGATACGACCTTATATAAATGAAATTCTTCTTTTTTATCGTTGGTGGAAGTTGACTCATTATTTTGAGTACTTGTATTTTCGGTGGTTTGCTGTTCGTTGGTAACTTTGCTTTCGTCAACCGGATTGGGAACTAAATAAATAACCAAACTTTTTCCGGGAGTAACTGCATTTTTTTTGATTTTATTCCATTTTTTGATATCTGCAACACTCACATTATATTTGGAAGATATTTTCTGAAGGTTATCTCCCTTTCTGATTTTGTAAGCAAGCTTAATCGCTCCTTCTAAACTTTGATTTTTATTCAAAGCAATGGGGAAGTTTTTAACTTTCGGAAAATAAACGTCTTTTTTATAATTAATAATAGAATCTTCATTTTGAATAAAAGCAGAAGCAAGGGTGGAAGGTAATCGTAAAGGGTATCCTGTGCTGCTGGAGGGAATTACATCATTTTTGTATTGAGGATTTAATTCTTTCAGTTGCTCCGCCGGAATGGCAAGTACATCAGCCACTTGCTGAAAATTTATATTTTGATATACGGTAATGGTATCGGTTAAAATAGGCATTTCAATTCTGCGAGCATAAATGTTATGCTTCGGATAGAAATTCATGGTATAAACCGCCGAAATGAATGCAGGAACATATCCTCGAGTTTCTTTGGGGAGGTAAGAATAGATTTCCCAAAAACTGGTTTTGCCTCCTGAGCGTTTAATGGCTTTATTTACATTTCCCGGTCCACAATTATACGCCGCCAAAACCAACTGCCAATCATGATATATGGTGTATAAGTCGCGTAAATACTTGGCTGCCAAATAAGAAGATTTCACCGGATCTCGTCTGTCGTCGACAAAGGAATTCATTTCTACATTGTACAGCTTGGCCGTATTATACATAAACTGCCACAAACCGGTAGCTTTACAACGCGAAACGGCTCTTGGATTCAAAGCCGACTCAATAATGGCTAAATATTTTAATTCGTGAGGTAAATTAAATTCATCCATGGCCCTTTCGAAAATAGGGAAATAATAAGAAGAAAGCCCCACCAATACACTTACCAATTTTCGCTTTCTTACCGTGTACATATCAATAAAGGAGCGGACTTCCTGATTAAATGGTAACTCGATAGAAGAAACCAAAGAGGCCAATCTTTTCGATATTACAGAATCAGGTTCAATGGGAACATTGTAATCCGTACTGTCGAAATCGAAAAAATCAGCATGTGATTTAAGGGATTGCTTAACATACCAGTTATTAAGCAAGTTGTCCAAATCGTTAGCAATTACCCCACAAGTTTCATCAGAACTTGACTTGAGTGTGTCTTTTTGCCCAAATACAACCGGGCCCCAAAAGGAAATACATAAAATAACAATAAGCGCTTTTTTCAACATTTTATCATATAATGAACAGAACAAATTAAGTAAAAATCTTTTACAATTACAAAACTCAAAAACTATTTCTTTACACCACTAGGGTTTGATAAGTTAATTTTGTCTACTCTCGTTGAATTAGCGGACATTAGAGAAGATTGTTAATTTTTGTTAACAATAATTACATTTTGCGCTGTTATACGTTTTATGACAATGAGTTTTAAAAAAAAACCATAGTTTTGTCTCATTATGAAACGAGTTTTTATTCTGTTTATTGTAATTGCGTGTTATTCTAGTATTTATGCTCAAAAAGTATGTTTATCGGAATATGAAATGAGCTTGTACAAGCATATTAATTCGGTCCGTAAATCAAAAAAGCTTGCTCCAATAGAACTCTCAAAATGCCTTACTGTTGTCGCTCAAACCCATGCCAATGACTTAGCATTAAATTATAAAGCTTCGGACAAATGCAATTTACATACCTGGTCTAATAAAGGAAAGTGGACCCCTTGCTGTTACACTGATGATCATAAAAGTGCGGATTGTATGTGGGACAAACCCAAAGAACTTACCGATTATAAAGGAAGTGGTTATGAAATTGCATTCTATACAAGCAATATAAATTTGTTACCCGAGACATTAGCCGAAGAAGCTTTAAAAACTTGGCTTGCAAGTGCAGGTCATAGCATTGTAATATTAAATAAAGGGATTTGGAAGTCAGCCGTTTGGAAAGCCATAGGGGTGGGTTATGCCAAAGGATATGCGGTTATTTGGTTTGGAGAAGCGGTGGATGAGGAATCAAATCCGGAAGATTGTAAATAAGCCTTTTGCTAAAAAAAAAAATTAAAAGAGTTTCTTTGTAACGATTTTAAAATCAAAAAGAAAGATGAATCTTCTCTCTGATTCATCTTTCTTTTTTTGTTTTTTATAGTCAAATAATACTTGTATTCAAAAAATAAACTATATATTTGAATCAAATTGATAAGAAATTTGATTAGATAAGAATATGAGCGAAAAAGAGAATACGCCCAAAAAAAAATCAAGAAGAGAGTTTATTCATGACATTGGAATTGTTGGAGTAGGAAGCGTTTTGGCCGGAAGTGCTATTTTAGCTGGCATTAATTACGATAATAAAAAAAAATCCGGTGAACGTATAAAAGTAATGACAGCTGAACATAAGCTCATTGAAATAGACAAAAGCAATGCTTCTTTAGTCGGAAAAAACGAAAACGAGTTGCAAAAAGAAGGGCGAGAAGGAATTCCCGGGAAACGCTGGGTTATGGTCGTTGATTTATCCAAATGTAAAAATGCTCGTAAATGTATGGCTGCTTGTCAAGGGGCTCACCACCTTCGACCTGAACAGCACCATATCAATGTGCTTAAAATGCAGGAATCAAAGAATACCCCTCCCTTTTATATGGCTAAACCATGCCAGCATTGCGACAACCCTCCTTGTGTTGCCGTGTGCCCGGTAGATGCTACTTTTAAGCGCCAGGATGGCATTGTATTGATTGATAATGAAAGATGCATTGGCTGTCGGTTTTGCATAGCCGCTTGCCCATACAGTGCCCGCGTTTTTAACTGGACTACTCCCCTTGATGAAGAAGAAGACAAAGGGAAACCCTATAATGTTGAACTGAACGTTCCTCAGAGAAAAGGTACCGTGAGTAAATGTTTATTCAGTGCCGATAGATTAAGGGAAGGGAAACTCCCGTATTGTGTATCTGCCTGTCCCAATGGAGTTTATTATTTTGGGGATGAAAATGAGGACGCTGTTACTAATGGTACCACAAAAGAAACCGTTCGCTTAAAAAATTTATTGGAAAGTAATGCCGGTTATCATTTGATGCCCGAATTGGGGACACAGCCCCGAGTGTACTATTTGCCACCCAAAAACCGAACCACTCCTGTGGATGAAAAAGATAAAACCGAAGCAGGTGAACACTTTGAAGAAAATAATGGTTAATTGATATGAATTATATGTATGATCAATCGAAAACAGAGAAAATTACTTCCGACTTACTTAAGCCCATTCGATTAAATAAAGATTTTATTCTATGGATTAGCTTATTAGGGGTCTTTTTACTCGTATGCTTATATGCATATTATACGCAGTTAGATGAAGGGCTCGCGGTTACCGGTTTAGGCGATTATGTTTCTTGGGGAATGTATATTGCTAATTTCGTGTTTTTTGTTGCTACCAGCTTAATCGGAATGCTGATTTCAGCAGTTCTTGGACTTTCCGGAGCCAAATGGGCTACTCCTTTAGCCCGAATAGCTGAAATTATTGCCTTGGCTTTTGCAGCGGTTGCCGGTCTTGTGATCGTTTCCGACATGGGGCATCCCGAAAGACTATTGAATGTGTTTTTATATGGAAGGATTCAATCTCCAATTGTTTGGGATGTCACTGTGGTTTCACTTTATGTTGTCATCAGCGCTCTACTATTGTATCTTCCATTAATCCCCGACTTGAAAGTTTGCTATGAAAAGGTTGATAAAGCACCTCCCTTTTTGAGAAACATTTATAAAATCCTTTCACTCAATTGGAAAGGAACTCCGGAACAAATAAAAATTCTCAAACGTTCGACTAGAATATTGACCATTTTAATCATTCCGGTAGCCTTAGCCATTCATACCGTTACTTCTTGGTTATTTGCCGTAACCAGTAGGGTGGGTTGGGATTCTACTATTTTCGGTCCTTATTTTGTAACCGGAGCTTTTGTTTCCGGTTGCGCTGCCTTGATTATTGCCATGTTTTTTTATCAGAAAAATTTTCAGCTCAAAGATTATATTACTGATGTACATTTTGATAAAATGGGGAAATTATTAGTGCTCTTATCCCTCGTATACTTGTATTTCAACCTCAATGAATTTATGGTGCCCGGATATAAAATGAAAAAATTTGATGCGGTTCATATACAGGATTTGTTTGCAGGAAGCCATGCTGTGCTTTTTTGGTCGGTACAAGTTTTTGGCTTAATCATTCCTATTTTACTATTGCTTTTCAAAAAAATGCGCAAGGCAAAACCCATGCTGTTGATAGCTTTTATTGTATTATTAGGCGCCTGGTTTAAAAGATATATCATTGTAGTACCCACCATGGAGCACCCACTCCTTCCAATACAAAATGTTCCTGTAAACTTTAAAATATATACACCCACCTTAACCGAAACGCTTATCACTCTTGCTCCAATCATTTTGGTATTAATCATCATAACGATTTTATCGAAAATTATTCCGATTATTCCCATCAACGAAACCATTGAACATCAGCAAGAAACCAATTAAAGACAATATATGGATAAAAATGGACCCTCAATAAAATCTTTCTTTGCTTTTATAATTGCTTTCGCCCTTGCTTTGAATGCATTTTCCCAAAATTGGGACATACCAGCGGATAAAAAAGCAAAAAACAGCTATTTACCTTTCAATGCTGAAAATTCCAAAGCAGGAGAAGCTTTATTCACCAAAAATTGCCAATCTTGCCATGGTAACCCCGGTAAGGGGAATAGCTTGAAAACTTTGCAGCCCATCCCCCCGGATCTGGCAAGCAAGCAAACTTCGGAACGCACCGATGGCGATTTGTTTTACATCATTTCTACCGGTAAAATGGTAATGCCCTCCTTTAAAAATATTTTCTCCGAAGAAGAACGCTGGAAACTGATTGCCTTTATCAGAAGTTTCCATAAAGGGTATGTTCAGGTACTTTCCAAAACCGACCCCAGCAAAAGCAAACTGGTAAAAGTAAATATGTCCTTTGATTCTCTCAGCGGGAAAATTAGCGTGGTAGTGACCGCAGACGAAAAAACAGGAAGCATTCCATTAAAAAATGATGAAGTATCCCTCTTTGCCAATCGTTATTTCGGAAAATTACAAATTGGGAAAACACAGAATACAAATGAGCAGGGTAAAACCACTTTTGCCTTTCCCAAAGATTTGCCCGGCGATAAAAACGGTATGGTGGAGCTGATGGTAAGTGTGAACGATGATATTTATGGCGAAGTTGAATACATGAGCAAAATGAAGGTGGCTCGTCCTACCGACATGCCTCCATTAAATGAAAAAAGAGCCATTTGGAATGTACTCACCAAAGCCCCGATGTGGATTATTTTGCTCTATACCGGCTTGGTACTGGGAGTAGGTGCTGTTTTACTTTATATTGGATATTTATTGAAGAAAATATATGCCTCCGGAAAATCAATCTCCTCTGAATCATAAATCAAAAAAACATGTTTAAGAAACTCATTTTCGTTGTTGCAGTTTGTTTAGGGTTTTTAAGACCCATTCATGCTCAAGTAGACCAGGCAGCTGATGTGGGCGTTGTGGAGCACCTTGGGAAATACATTCCTCTCGATTTACAGTTTATCAATGATAAATTTGATACTGTAACCTTAAAACAATTAATCAACAAGCCCACCATACTTTCCTTTGTCTATTTTGATTGCCCGGGACTTTGCAGTCCTTTGTTAGAAGGCTTGGGGAATGTAATTCAAAAAACCGAATTGGAATTGGGGAAAGACTACCAAGTAATTACCATCAGTTTTAATTTTAGAGATACTCCACAAAAAGCCAAAGAGAAGAAGAAAAGATTTACCGAGCGCTATTCGAAAGGGAAAAGCGATGGTTGGATGTTTCTCACCACGGATAGCACCACCATTTTTAATATTACCGACGCTACCGGATTTAAGACCAGAGCTGTTGGACTTGATTTCGTTCATCCATCTGCAATTATTGCCATTAGTCCTCAAGGAATGATTACTCGCTATTTATATGGTATTTCATTTCTCCCCATGGACTTTAAATTGGCCATCATGGAAGCCAACAAAGAACAACCCAGGCCCACCATCCAAAAACTGTTGATGTTTTGTTATAGTTACGATCAAGATAACAAGCGCTATGCTTTAGACATTACAAAAGTTGCAGGAACCATAATTGTGTTCTTCCTTTTGGTGTTTATTGTAGTGTTCCTAATTAAACCTAAAAAGAAAAATATTAAAACCACCGATTCATGAGTATGGGAGATAAAATTGAATATGTAAGTTACTTGGAACATCAAGGGAAGTATAAAGGAATTAAGTCCTGGATATTTGCCACCGACCATAAAAGAATAGCCTTGCTTTACCTATATGCCATTGCTACCTTCTTTTTGGTTGGAGCGGTGCTTGGATTATTAATGCGTTTAGAGTTAATTGCGCCTGGCGAAACCATTATGAAACCGCAAACCTATAATGGAATCTTTACCGTTCATGGAGTAATCATGATTTTCATGGTAGTGATTCCCGGATTATCTGCTGTGTTTGGTAATTTCTTTTTGCCCATTTTAATTGGAGCTAAAGACGTTGCTTTTCCGAAATTAAACCTTTTTTCTTGGTGGATATTTATCTTTGGTAGCATTTTAGCGGTTGCTTCACAATTCTTAAAATCAGGCCCTCCCGATACCGGCTGGACATTTTATGCCCCTTACAGCACTTCAACCGGAACCAGTGTTATTATTGCTGTTACGGCTGCTTTTGTACTGGGTTTTTCTTCCATCTTAACCGGTTTGAATTTTATTGTTACCGTTCACCAAATGAGAGCTCCCGGGATGAAATTCTTTAATATGCCTTTATTCCCTTGGTCGATATATGCAACTGCTTGGATTCAATTGCTGGCAACTCCTGTAGTCGGTATTACGTTGCTCATGTTGATAGCCGAAAGGTTGTTTGGTATTGGATTCTTTAACCCTGACCTTGGAGGCGACCCTGTTCTGTTTCAGCATTTATTTTGGATTTACTCCCACCCTGCTGTTTATATCATGATACTTCCGGCCATGGGAGTGATCACTGAGATTATTCCAACTTTTTGCCAGAAAAAGATCTATGGTTATAAAGCCATTGCACTTTCAAGTTTGGCCATTGCAGGGGTTGGATTTTTAGTTTGGGGACACCACATGTACACTTCCGGTATGAGTGAAAATGCCCGTTGGTTTTTTTCTTTATTAACTTTTATTGTAGCTGTACCCAGCGCTATTAAGGTTTTTAATTGGATTTCTACCATGTACAAGGGATCTATCGACGTAAAACCGCCCTTTCTTTTTGCGCTTTCTTTTATTTTCTTATTTATGATAGGTGGACTTACAGGGCTTATTCTTGGATCGGTTGCAACCAATATTCAAGTGCATGACACTTCTTTTATCGTAGCTCATTTTCATTATATCATTTTTGGAGGCATGGGTTTTGCATTTTTTGCCGGAATACATTATTGGTTGCCCAAAATGTATGGTAGAATGTATAATTTCAAAAGGGCTAATATTGCCTGGGGAATTCTATTCGTGGGATTTAATTTGTTGTATTTCCCGCAATTCATTATTGGAATTCAAGGAATGCCCAGAAGGTATTTCGATTATTTACCTCAATTTCAAACCGCTCAGATAATTTCCACTATCGGTGGATTTATTTTAGTTTCCGGATTGATTTTAATGATTTATAATTTGGTTAAAGGGGCTAGAAGCGGAGAAAAAGCACCTGCCAATCCTTGGAATGGATCCACTTTAGAATGGCAGATTCCTTCGCCTCCTTCGCTCGAAAATTTTGACGAAGAGCCTCGTATCAAGAAAAACCCTTACGATTATCAATAGCATACCCATTATGAGTGAAAAAGATATACATGTGGAAGAGCACAGAGACGATGAAGCCTCAAAACTAGGCATGTGGCTCTTCATTTTTACCGAATTACTATTATTTGGGGGCTTGTTTTTGGTGTACACCATTTTTAGAGCACAATACCCCTTAAACTTCCACGAAAGCAGCCTCGAATTAAGCGTTACCCTCGGAACCATCAATACCATTGCATTGCTTTTCAGCAGTATGACCATTGCCATGGCTTTAACTGCCATGCAAAAAAACAACAAAAAACTGGCATTGTGGATGATTGGCATAACCTTACTTATGGCCCTCATTTTTTTGATAAACAAGTATTTTGAATGGGGTATGAAATTCGAACATGGGCTTTATCCCGGTTCCCCCTTAATGGGATTCTTAGAAAGAGGTCATGTATTGTATTTCAGTTTATATTTCTTTATGACAGGTTTGCATGCTTTCCACATCATTGTTGGGATGATTTTGCTGATAGTGGTCTTTATTAAAGTCAAAAACGGGAACATTCACTTTCAAAAATACGTTTTACTCGAAAATGGAGCCCTCTATTGGCACCTAGTCGATTTAATTTGGATTTTCCTTTTCCCATTATTGTATTTAATTTCATGATTTTAAACAAGCTGGTATGTCAAATAACCATTCACATATAACCAATTACATAGTGTTAGCCAGGATTTTACTGGTGCTGATGTTTTGTACTTTTCTCACCATCAGCATAACTTCTTTCGATCTGGCAGCGTTTACCGTTACTATTGCCATGTTGATAGCCGGAGTCAAAGGATTTCTGGTGCTCTCTTATTTCATGCATCTAAAATATGAAAGTCTGCTCTTACGCATTTTGGTAAGTATGATTTTCGTACTCTTTGCTGTTATTGTTCTCATTACATTTATTGATTATTCATACCGATAAACTCCATTTACCATGTTTTCTAATGCTTCAAATTTCGTTCAAGGTGTTGATAAAGCTTTTCTGATCATTTTTGGGATTTCTCTATTTTTCTTGGTGTTGCTTACCGCGTTAATGATATTTTTTGTGGTAAAATACAATAAAAAAAGGAATGCCCATGCCACCCAAATAAAAGACAACACTTGGTTAGAATTCACTTGGACGGCCATTCCTATGGTGCTTGTAATCTTCATGTTTTTTGTGGGCTGGGAAGGATTCCTACCCATGCGTCAAGCACCCAACGATGCCATGAATGTCAGGGTTATTGCAAAAATGTGGAAGTGGAGTTTCGAATACCCGGGCAACAAACAATCCGATACCCTCATGTTGCCCATTAAAAAATCCGTTAAACTGAGTTTGGTTTCTAAAGATGTGATCCATGGGTTTTTTATTCCGGCCTTCCGAATCAAAGAAGATGTAGTCCCCGGTAAAAACAATTACACTTGGTTTATCCCAGGTGAAGAAGGTGATTTCGATTTGCTATGCTCTGCATATTGTGGCGTAAGTCATTCGTATATGTCAGCAATTGTCAGGGTTGTGAGCGATGCAGAATTTATAAAATGGTTATCCGCCCTGCCTGAGAAAAAAGCAGAGACCAACGAAGGATTTAAGTTAATGGAATCCAAGGGATGTTTTTCTTGCCACTCAGTGAATGGGACTAAAGTCGTTGGCCCTACATTCAAAGGTTTATATGGTTCCTCCATCAAAGTGGTTACCGATGGTTCAACTCGGCAAATTATCGTAGACGATGTATATATTAAAACGTCCATATATGATCCTAACAAAGATGTGGTAGAAGGATACCAACCCGGAGTTATGAAGTCATATCAAGGAATCATTGATGAAAAAGACATGCCCAAAATTATGGAGTATTTGCAATCCATTAAAAATCAGTGATAAAAAAAATTCTACCTATTCTCTCATTGCTTAAGTTTAAAGTTTCTTTGGCTGTTACATTTACAGCCATTACCGGATTTATTGTGTTTTCCGGTACCCTAAGTCTTCAAGTTCTGTTTCTTGCTTTAGGCGTCTTCATTCTTGCTTCGGGAGCCAGTGCTTTGAACCAATATCAGGAAAGGGAATACGATAAAAGAATGCAACGAACCCAATCACGTCCCTTACCTTCTGGGAGAATTTCGCCCTTGAGTGCTTTAATAGTCTCTGTGGTTTGCATTATGGTCGGTTTATTAATTTTACTCTACTTCTCGGCTAAAGTAACGGCTGCATTAGGTTTGTTTAATGTTTTATGGTACAATGGATTATACACTCCCTTAAAAAGATTGAGCCCTTTTGCCGTAGTTCCGGGTTCTTTAACCGGTGCAATTCCGGTATTGATGGGTTGGACTGCTGCCGGAGGCTATGTTTTCGATGCAACCATCGTTTTCATTGCTTTCTTTATATTCATTTGGCAGATTCCTCACTTTTGGTTACTTATGCTTAAATATGGAACAGAATATGAAAAAGCAGGATTCCCAACCATCAATCAATCGGTTCATCCAAAAACCTTGAAGTTGATTATATTTTCCTGGATCTTAGCCACTTCCGTTTTTTCAATGATGCTACCGATTTTCATCACCCACATTTCCTTGGTCTTTTTTATAGCTGTTTTGGTGTTGAATATCCTTTTTATAAGCATTTTTACCTTGCTTTCTTTTGGCAAACCCGAAACTTTTCACAAAAAAAATGCTTTCATCAGCATTAATGTATATATGTTCCTATTCATGGTAATGTTGGGAATATATCATTTACTGGGAGGGGTTTAACGAAAAACCTCATGGGGACACCAAATTTCCTGTTAAGGTATATAAATTAATGGTTTAAAATAAAAAAAGAAATCGGCTTCGATTTCTTTTGATAATTAAAGTTTTGATTAAGAAGAAAAACGATTGAGGAAATTCTTCTTTTCCTGCCTGTGATCTCGGCTGGATTCGAACCAGCGACCCACAGCTTAGAAGGCTGTTGCTCTATCCAACTGAGCTACGAGACCGCTTTGTCTTTGAAAATTTCGTCGGGGTAGTAAGATTCGAACTTACGGCCTCCTGCTCCCAAAGCAGGCGCGCTAACCGGACTGCGCTATACCCCGTTAATAAACGATTGTGCGGAGAAAGGAAATTCGAACCACATTCCTTTATCCTTGATGCTCCAGCATTTTAATGTTTCCAAAACAACGATGCAACCTAATTAACTTCCACTGAAATCTCATCAGATTGGCTTCACAAAGAACGCTTTTACTTCGCTGCAAAAGTATATAAATAAAATGGAATCCAAAGCAAATTCGTGAAATATTTTAAATTAGTTTTACCAATATACTAATCTCACCATCTCATTCATGCAAAAAGCATTAAGCAAAACTGATATAAAAAATGATTTTGAAAACATCTACAAAGCTGTCATTATGTCTGCAGAACTGAAATATTCTGAAAATTTTGATGTAAGTTATTTCAACAGCCCTCTTATCACACAACTAGCTTATGTTTTTAATGAGTTAGCAGACAAAAATGATAACATTGGTCTTGACTTTCCCTTTTACGTCAAAGAATCTCGTTCAAAAAAATCACTTTTAGTGCCATTTACGAACAGGTTAAGTTTATTGAATTTAGATTACATTCCTATTCTCCAAGAATGTATTAAATCAGGAATATACCTGAGCTTGGTATCTAACCAAAAGAACCGCATTAAAAGCGAAATTCAAAAACATTCGGATTTGGAAAGTAATGTAGGTCGAAACCATTATCGAAATGTATGTAGGTTTCTTCGCAAAATGATAAAAATGGGGGCAAGAGTAAAAGCAAGCCAAGTAATTGAGCAACTCAGGTCCTTTTACCCTCAAAGAAAAGCTTTATTGGAAGAGTTACAAAAAGTGAAGATTTAATTTCTTTAAACCTTTTTAAAGAAAAGATTACCATAACCATTGGAACATAAACCATGACTAATAATTCAGCACAATTAAAAGAAAGCATTAAAAATTTATCGAAAGAAGACCTTGAAAAATTGGTGTTGAAAACGGCTGTTAAGGACAAAAGCTTTCGTGATTTTCTTTGGGTAAATTATATCGACAAAGAACTTGGTGAAAAGGATTTATATGAAAAGACCCTTGCAGATTTAGATGTACTTATTTGTAAACGATACAAGGGGTTTTCCCCAACCATACAAACAGCAAATATGCTCGCTGCTTGTTCAAAGCGTATAAACGAATTTTCTAAAATATCTAAAAACAAAACCCTTGAAGCGGACTTGCTTGTTTATATATTAGAGCTTGCTTTTTCTGATAGGCATGATTTTGGAACCTGCTTTACCGTATTTGATTACAAAGTAGCTTTGTTGCTTAAAAGGCTTATAAGCTTGGTTACAAAGAAAATGCACGAAGATTATCTCTTGGATTACAAAGAAAAAATAAATTACTACCTAAAGACTTTACATACTACTTCTGATCATTGCGATTTTGTATATGTAATGCCGCAAGAATTGTAGATTACATTATTGCTTCAATATTCCAAAGTCCTTACCCGTTTGATAGGTTGAATGAAATCCTTTATCCACACCATAAGTTCCAATTTGACCGCCTTCTGTTTTTTTATTTCCCGGCTTAACCAGTATCTTATGTCCCAAATTGCTAATTTCATACACCACCACCTTGGGCTCTCCTGTGGAATCTGAATATTCTTTTCGTTCAATGTCTTTAATTCCACAAAATCCCGGCTCCGTTTTGCTAGGAATGCTGTCGGTTTTATGTAAGCTTGTCCATTGTTTTATTAAGGAAATGAAGTTTTCATGCGACACAATGAGATCGTCTTTCCCCTGATAAATTATCATATTCGGATACTTTCCGGTGTAATTTGGATTCTGATCTTTTACCCCTTTTGCTAAATTTTCCGCCGAAGATTCTTTTTTGCCAAAGATCCCTTTCATGGTATTTGTGGTTCTTTTATAGGCTCCTCCGGCAAAAATAGCCCCTGCGTTAAACAATTCAGGGTGGGTAGCCATCATCACCACCGACATGGCTCCACCGGCAGACAAACCGGTGATAAATATCTTAGTTTGGTCAATAGGGTAATGTTTTTTGATATAAGTAATCATTTCGAAAATGGATTCGCTTTCCCCCTTCCCTTTTTCAATATCCTGATTTCTAAACCAGTTGAAACACATCCCTGTATTGTTGATGAATTTTTGCTGAGGATAGATTACCATAAAACCATGTATATCTGCCAAGGTATTCCATCCGGTTAATTCAGCCACATCCAATGCATTTTGGCTGCATCCATGCAATACCACAACCAAAGGTATGGCTGTACTTTTATTCGAGAGGTTTTTATGAATAAATAATTTCAGATTCCCGGGATTTTTACCGAAATTCGGTATTTCAACCAAAGGTTTGGAGTTTTGACTGAAAACGCAAAAGAACAAGCTTAGGGTAAAAAGAAATACCAAAAAGCTTGTTCTTACAACGTTCATAAATTTTGAGGGTTTACAAATGAGGGTTTATAAATGCTTGTAGTTTTAAAAAGGCTTAAAGCAATAATTTCACCAAAAAACCATGATAATTTTTGATTTGCTTACAAATACCTCCTTAAAACTGATACCCCTCCATTTTAGTTGCCGATTTCATATAATACAATCTGCCTTCTACCATATCTACATCATATATTGGGGTTTTATCCTGACCCAGTTCAATAGCATTCAGAAGTTCACCATTGGCTTTGCTCACTTGAAGCAGCTTTACGGTTTTTGAACCCTCAGGAGTACTCATAATCAACATATAATTTGGGGTTTCAGAGGTGGCTTTAAAGCGTTGGTTGGCTTGTTTCATATAACCGGAGATATAAGAAGCTCCACTTAAAGATGCTTCACCAAACATCACTGAAGCACCGGCAGTGGCTCCTTTTGCTATTTTAGAATTGGCATCTTTTACATGAATCGCTTGAGAAGTAGCCCCCATGGCCATTGAAGTAGCTGTAAAAGCAACGGTATAAAAAGTAGCCCTCACTGCTGACGCAATCAGTAAGGCTTTTCTGAATCCAGAAACCCCCGGTGCCGGAAAATAATGGTTGTATTTTACACTTCCAGAAAAATCGATTAAGGCAATGTTTTGATCGGATTTTACAATAACGCCTTTATCCATAATTTCAATATATTTTGGGTCTTCTTTTCCTCCAAATTTCAATGGGGTGCTGCTAAGGGGTTTAATGGAAGTTCCTCCTATTTCCATTTGATATAATAAATTGTCTTTGGTGTTAAAAATAAACACCTTATCATTATTGCTGGCAATGAGTCCTGCACCTCCTTGCATGGCTTTTTCGAAGTACCAATCTCCGGTGGTAGCATTTAATAGATTCACCTCTTCTTCGCTGCCAATTAATATCCCTCCTGATAAAATTTCAGTGTAAGAAACTGCGCCTTTTAATTTGGCTGCTTTTTCGAAAGTGAAATTGCCTGAGGAAGGATCAAGCATGGTGATACTGCTATTGCTGCCCCTTTCACTAACAATGAGGATTTTTCCGTTGCTTAAAGGTGCCATACTGGTAGCAGGTCCTTTTAAACTGAGTCCCCGTCCTTTTTTCCCAAGCAAAGCAGACCCATCGTTGTAACTCAGCATATTGATGTCGCCATTATTAGAGGCACAAACAATGAGCCCTTCTTCTGCTGCAAAAGAAACACCCAATGGATTTTGTAATTCGACTATCGTCTTCCATTTGTGTTCTCCACTATTCAAATCAAATGCCATATAAACAGAGTGATAACTTACTGTGGTTGTTGACTTTCCTTTTGAATCGGTACTCGTGGATTGAATTTTTTTCTGAGCGGCGATTAAAAAGATATCCGGGCGGCTTTGTGGGATGATGAGTTGTGCATTTAAATCATCTTTCGTTAGCATTTTGGCAGCAAAACCTTCGAGCATGCTGAAAAGCATGGTCAAATTTGCAGTTTTGGGGTCAATGGCTTTTTTCCAAATTTCTTCTCCGCTTGAAGCTTTAATTTTCATGGCATAAAAAGCGGAAGTTATCAGTACCTCGTCGTTATCTAAATCTTTTACGCCGGTGAGCATGCTAAATCCACCACTTTTCGACCAAAGCTTTTTTCCGGTATTCATATCCACCATCACAAACTCTACATTTTTGCTACCTGAAGTTTGTCCTATTATGATAATCTTATTGTTTTTGTATAAAAAATACTTGTCGTTT
>CAZJBB010000018.1:0-27461 GCA_964543995.1 uncultured Bacteroidales bacterium | reverse complement strand
ACGGCTCTGAACACTCTTTCCCTACACGACGCTCTTCCGATCTTGTTCTTCTTTTATATCGTTATGACAATCACCGCATTTTATTACCTTGTCATGGACCGTTTTTGTTACCAAATTCTCATGACAATCCAAACAATTAATTTCTTGGCTATAAGTAATTGTGCTCATAAAAAGCATTAAAAACATGCCTGTTAGAAATGAAAAGAGTGCTTTATTCATGCTTAATATGGTTTGAGTTAGTTAATATCGTTTCCCTTGTTATCGTATTCCATTTCAGTTTTCAAACGAATTGTGAATAGTATCACAAATATAAAATAAAACGATATACTCAGTATCCTTACTAACACAATTTTGTTTATTTATACAGAGTGTAAATAAAAAAGCCCTAACCGAAGTTAGGGCTTTCATTTAAAAGGTTTATTTTAATATTTGCCTACTATTAGAGAGAAGATAATTAAAATAACCAGTATGATTCCGGTGAATAGGAAGAGATATCCAAAGAATTTAACCAGTTTTAAGAAGGTGCTTGGAATTTGCTTTTTGACCAAATGCTGATCTAAAGTTCCTGCTTTTTCCAATTCTTCCCATTCTTTGGGTCGGTCAATTTTATATTCTTCTGCTTCCACATGGCCGGTAAAAATTACCGTATCCATTGGGAAAGCTTCCGGACGTAAGTGTGTGTTAAAGAAATGAATGGTAAAGATAAATACTACTGCGAGCAAAGCTTCATCGCTATGAATAATTTGAGAAACATTGATGATCCAGCCCGGGAATAGTTTGGTGAAAAATTCAGGGAACCATAAAATTAGACCGGAGAAGCCAATAACAGCTACGCCCCAGAATACTGCCATATAGTCGAATTTTTCCCAATACGTCCATCTTCCATATTTAGGTCTTTCTCCAAAACCTAAGAACCATTTCACGGTTCCTACAAAATCCTTAATGTCTTGTTTGTTGAACATCAAAGAGTTGGCTCCAAATATAAAGGAGATAAGTCCGATTTTTTTAGTTCTCATGGTTTTAATAAGTGAGAACACATGGAAGAAGAAATACCCAAAGGTAATTACTGCGGCAAATCGATGGATGTTTCCTGCAATATGCACTCCGCCAATCAACTTGGCTAAGTTATTTGCCCATTCGGTATGTGCAAATTTTAACATCATCCCGGTAGTTGCCAATAATAAGAAGCTTAAGATTACAAAAATGTGAGTAATTCTTTGGCTTTTGGTAAACCTACGGAAATACTTTACTTCGCCTTGGTGCTTTGGATGACGTTTTTTCTTGCGAGCCTCTTTAATTGAACGAGGAATCCATAAAAGCGTGTGTAAGCCAAAGAAACCAAATACACCTAATAATAGGGAGGTCATTCCCCAAAATGTGTAATACAATACTTTGTTATCATTATGTGTAGCGTGAGTGAGATATCCTGTAAATTCAGCATTCGCATTTTTATGGCATTTCTTACAGGTTTTCACAATGTTTTTCTGACCTACGCTGGATTCAGGGTTGGCCAAATTTAAAATACTATGAGCGCCATGACAATCTGAACATCTTGCGGCTCTCAAATCTCCTAGTGAATATGCTTTTCCATGATAGGTTTCCATGTAAGTTTCAGACAACTTTTTATGGCAAGCTCCACATTGCAAAGTGATTTCTGTCAAGAACTTATCTTTATCAATTTCAGTCACTGTGTGTGCTGTATGACAACTGGCACAAGTAGGGAACTTTTTATCCTTAGTGTTATTAAGAATAGAGTGATCGCTGTTGATATAATCATTGTAAATGCTCTTATGACATTTTCCACAGGTGGCAGGAATGTTTGCTGAGTTTACTGTTGAATTTGTGTCAGAGGATTTTAAAATATTATGTGAAGTATGACAATCAGTACATACTGCACTGGCTAACAGTCCCTTTTCCATCAAACCTCTTCCGTGAACACTTGAAGAGTAATCACTTAAGGCATCAATTTCCTTTAATTTGGTATTGATAACTGCTTTGCCATTTTTGTTATGACATTTGCCACACAATTTAGGTATGTTTGCTCTACTGGTGGGAGAAGTATCAAGGTAACGACTCTGCACTTTATGGGTTCCATGACAATCGGTACAGTATGGAGCATTGGATTTTTTAGTAAAATACGCTTGGCCATGTCCACTCTTAATATATTGATTTGAAACCGCTTCATGACACATTGAGCAATCTACTTTTTTTACAGTAGTACAAGGACGGGTGTTTTTTGAGCTTAAGTTCACATCTGTATGACATTTATTGCAAGCAAAGTTTTTATGAGCTGAAACAACAAAGTCGTTTTTATCAACCTTTAAAGAAGTTTTCTGCCCATTAACCGTTTTAAATGCATTGTCTGTTTCATGGCATTTTAGACATACCTGATTGGAAATGACGGTTTCAGTTTTCTGAGGTTTAATCACATGCGAAGAGTGACAATCGTTACATGCCGGTACTTTTCCTGCTTTTTTCTCCCAAAGTTCTCTTTTAATAATTTTTTTATGTACCAATTCAATATTTGAATGGCACTTCATACATGTAGAGGCTATTTTAGCACTGGAGGTACTCGATTGTGGATTGGTATGGGGTAAAATAAGATGGTTTGAGTGACAATCGTTACAAGTGGCTGTAACCATTAAACCTCTTTCGAACAATCCTTTACCGTGAATACTCTCACTATAGTTGGTGAGTATATTCTGCATAGTAATGTTGTACAAACGTGCTACCGGAGCCCCTTCTTTATGGCATTTCCCGCATAAAACAGGGATATTCATTTTATAGGTGGGAGACTTGGGTGAAGTATGCGACATGACATCATGCTTGCCATGACACTCTTTACAATCAGGAGCATAAGGTGCATTAAATTTTAAAGCCTGACCATGTATGCTTATACCGAATTGATAATCAGCATTTTTATGACAACTTCCACAGTCAACCGGTTTGAGATTTTCGGGATGGGGGAATTCTTTGACGTCTGCATCCTTATGACAAGAACCGCACTTCACACTTTTATGAATGGAATTTGCAAGTATATTTTTGTCGATAAACAAGGATACCGTTTTGCCTTTTCTCGATTTGGTTAAGGATTTGTCGCTATGACAGCCTAAACAATCTTCATTGGTATTTTGAGAAAATGACTGGGTAAAAAAGAATAATAAGCTGAAAAATAGTAAATAAGAAACGGACTTAAAAAATTTGCACATTTTAATTTAATTTAATTTTATGAAATTCTTTTGTTAATAGCATCAATAATAATGCTATATTGCAAAAAAACTACGGCCTATCGACCGTAGTTTTTTAATGTAAGAGCTTGAATATCAAATTCAAGCGAAGAAGAGTTTGAAAATTACAGTGAACGCATGTAATTTACTAAGTTCCATTTTTCTTTATCGTCTTTGATTTTGGTTTTGTATGAAGGCATTTTACCAAAACCTTTGTTTATTTTGTAGAAGATAGCACCATCAGTTTGTGCTTTGAATTCTTTTGAAGTGAAATTTGAAGGAGCTGCTGCTTTGCTATCACCTTTTTCACCGTGACACATTTTACATGATTTGGTGTACTCAGCTTTTCCGGCTGCAATTGAAGCTGCATCGGCTTTTACAGGGTTTTTAATTCCGGCATCAGCTGCAGGAGCATCCCATTTTTGGAAGCTAACAAAAGACACTAAGCTAACTACTACGGCAAACATTGAAACGGATGCCACTACTTTTTTAATTGAATTTTTCATTTTTTTTGGTTTTTGTTGTTAATTAATTTAATTGTTTATTTATGATTTCTTTTAGAAAAAGACTCTGGTAATGTTGAATCCAATCACTAAACCACTTTTGATGTCGCCATCTTTAAGGAAAGAGTTTGAGTTATACACCATGTTTTTTTGGTATACAATAGATTCACCTGTTGTTACAAATAATTGGAAAGAGTGAGAAGCCGTAGCTTTTTCAAATCCTAAAGCAATTACCGGTTTGGGTTCCTTAAATCCGGTAGATTCTTTTTTCCATAATTTGGTGAAATTGTGTTCGTATTCGAAAAAGAAAGAAATGGTTGAATTAATGTTTAGTTTTCCTAAAGCGGAAAGTCCAAATTGATCATTTCTTCTTAAGCGTTCTGAAGTTGTTAAACTGGCAGATTCAGTAGCATTATAATGAGCGTAAGTGGCACCTACTTGGAAATTAAACTCATTGCAGAATTTTCTGGCAATAAGTAATTCATTGAAATAGGAGAATCTGTGTGATTCTTTGAAATTTGCATAATTGAAGCTCTTGGTATCTCTTCCATCAAAGAAAACAGATCCGAAATATGTTACAGAAACCGGCATTTTACCACTTTGGGTTTGTTGCCAAATGCTCCATTTAATGTTTCCGTCCGTGATTTTGTCAACCTTTGTGTTGCCTATACCAATTTGAAGTTTATCATTAATCCCATAGTTTAATCCAAAACGGATATTAGAAGGAGAGTAAATTCCAAAAAGTTCCTTGCTTCCATCACTTATTTTTCCAAAACGGTGATTTATTACAAACTCGAAAGTTTTAGCTGG
This sequence comes from uncultured Bacteroidales bacterium, assembly GCA_964543995.1. GTDB lineage: Bacteria > Bacteroidota > Bacteroidia > Bacteroidales > CAIXTV01 > CAIXTV01. The sequence goes on along the minus strand of CAZJBB010000018.1, from coordinate 22,921 downwards.
AAGGGTAATTACAGTTTGATTTTCCATAAAGGTACCACTGTTGAAAGTGCCGGTAACAGGTTTGTCGGTTGCTGCTTCTTGAGCGAAAATAAAACCTGAAACAAACAGCGAAAGCAAAATGGTGAATGCAATGCGATTTGGACTATATATTTTTTTATTCATTGTTATCATTGTATTTTCTTTTATTTGATTTGTTTAACAAATACGATTATTAAATTGTATTGGTAATATTAGTTGTCCAAAGCACCGGAATCAATCCAACCTTTAATATTAGAAATTTCCGTTGAGGTCATAGTTTTACCATTATGAGTTCCCCCATTGTTGAATTTAATAAATAATAAGCTTGTAGCTGAGCTATTAGGAACTACTGCACCTGATGAAATTAAATTCCCTCTAACCACAGAAGCTGTTCCGGTTAGGGTAAGACCACCTGAACTGCCGTGACAGGTAGTGCAACTGTAATTAGTGAAAATAGGATAAATATCAGTTGAAAATTGTGCTGAAGCATTTGGGGTTATCACAACAACTTTTGGCTCAACAATGTCTTTGGTACAACTTGCAAGTCCAACAGCTGCGATAGCAATAAAAAGAAGAAGTTTAGTTTTCATTTCGTGTTTTTAATTTATATTTTATATTAAAAATGAAGAGTTGATTTTTTTATACAAATACCTTGCCTAAAATTTTTCAACTCTAAAATAAATCGAAAAAAAGGCTGTCCCATAAGAGGCAGCCTTCTTTTCGGATCTATAAATTTTAGTATCCTGCAGCTACTAAGGCAGCTATAGAATTCGTTAATAAGGCTCTTGAATATTGAGTGTTGTGAACACCAAGGCTATATTCTCTTAAGCAGAATTGGAAGTTAATGATGGCTCCAACATGTACAAATTTAAGTACGGGGAATCTCTTTGCTGGAGTGGTGCTTGTTAATGACCAATAACCTAAAGGATTTGAGCTGGCATCTAAGATATCGAGGTATCCATCATAGTTATTGGTGGTTAAGCCATACCATAAGTTATTGTATGAACCATCAGTAGCTACACTAACATCTTTGTGGAGAATGTCATGACCGGCACCCACAAGGTTAATATGTTTAGCTAAGGTATCTAATAATCCTTTAATTTCAGTTCTGGTATCAGTAAATAAACTTGCTGTAGCGCTCATGTTGGTATGACAACCTGAAACATTACATCCGTTGAAATTGCCTTTAGCTTTAAATGAGTGACCACCGGCAGAACCAGTAATAGGTGCCATGTGACAATTTTGACAAGAAGCTAAGGTAGTATGTGCTGAACTTTCATAAGGTTCGCTTCCTGGGAATTCAATTCCACCCATACCTGCAAAAACAGCACCAACAGCACCGTAGTGAACATGCATTCTGTATGAGGGTTTGATGTATTTACTTACAAAACCGGTTAAGCTATCCCAAAAAACAAGATTGGGGTTAGTTTTAATGGAATCATAATTGAGTAATCTGCTATCTGATTGAGCACTACAAGTCATTGGACGAGGTTGGTGACATTTGATACATAAATGACTTTTTCCACCATCTTGAGTTAAATTAATGGTTTTAGCACCACCCCACATGGTCATAGGCACAGGAGCAACTGTAGTTAATGCTGATAAATCTGAATATCCATAAGTGGTATGCAAACTGCTGTGGCAAGTGAAGCAAGTTAATGGACCAAATGCATCTGAAGAAACGGTAGCATAAGGATTAATCCATTTTAAATTTATTGCATCCCATGTAAAAACGGTTGAAATATTGTTTTGACAAACATATTTGAACCCTTGTTGTTCGTGGCAAGGACCGCATGAAGTATTCCCTGCTTCACTTGTTGAAGCTTCACCATAAGAGTGTTTTGACATTACAAACTCTGTTGCTACTCTGTCAACTACGTTTGGATTGTGGCATTCTTTACATGTTGCAATTGCGTCAGCACCATTGGTGCCATCTTTACCATCAACGCCGTCTTTTGCACAGCCGGATAGTAAAACTGAACCTGCTGAAAGCATAAGTGCGCCTGATAATAAAACTGATAATTTTAGTTTTCTCATTTGTTTTTAGATTTAAGTTATAACTGAATTAATGTTTTTTAACTATTTTGGCACAAACTTAAAAAAGAATTAATTTCTGTGAATAAAATCACAGGTGATATATGTTAGATTTCAAAACGGCAAATATCATCATGTGTGTTGATATTTGTCATTAATTCTGTAATGCGTTGAATTACAGTATTGTTTTTGCTTTCGGGTTTGATGTATTTGTGAAAGGAATAACGGGGGTTAAAAGAATTTAAAAGAAAAATAACAATTATCCTTTGACACTAATTTCGATTAATCTATCTATATCATTTAAAACAATTAAATTTTCTACGACTGAGATGATATTTTCATCTTTTAACTCTTTTAAAATTCGAATAGAACTTTCTTTTGACATGGCTGTCATGTCTGCCAAGTCCTGGCGATTAATTTTGATAGATTCATTTTTCCCTTGAAAAACACTGTTGTGCAAATATAAAAGTGCACCGGCTATTCTGCCGTGCATTCCCATTTGGGTCAGTTCAATCAGTTTTTTATAATATTTTTGGGTATGTAAATTTGCCCATTTAAATAAATTGGCTGAAAATTCCTTGTTTTGCTTGAAAACTTCAACAAGCCTTTGTACATCTACAAAACAAGCACTGGTTTCCTCAACGGCTACTGATGAAAAATGGTGTTTAAAATCCGTAAAAAGTCCGGGACTACTGATGATGCTTACAGGACGAGTAAAATTCAATATCAAATTATGATTGTTAATGCCTTCAAGGTATATTTTTACCAATCCATCAGTTACAATCAAAATATGGGTCATAGCAGTCCCTTGCTTAAAAATAGTTTCACCCGGTCGAAATTGAACTTTGCAACGGGTAAGATTCAAAAAAGCAAATTGCTCCTCAGTGAGCGAATCGAACATGGGTAGCTTTGTAATGCATTTTAAACAATGTGTACCTTCTTTAAAATCTTCCATATTGAAATCTTGTTTTGATTTTAAGCCTTGGACATTTCATTTTTAAATATCTGTATATCTGCAAGATAAAGTGTTTTTCAGCGTAGATTTTAATGTCAAGCTATTGATATAAGTCAGTAGTATTTTGATATTTATCGGCGTAAAAGTAAATAAAAATCATTTACTTTATAGAATTTGAAAAAAATTATGTATTGCATCAAGAATTCTTAGGTGGGATTAATGAATTTTCATACTTTAGCTATGTATAATTTTTTAATCGTTTTCGTTATCATTAAAATTGCACTTCATGAAAAACAAACATATTGTTCAAGTAAGCTTTTTCTTCCTGATTACCACCTTTGTATATGGTCAAAATGAGCCATTTTCTCAGTTTTATAATTCTCGCTTAGCTGTAAATCCTGCTTTGACCGGGCATATTATCAATGACTGGCGTCTTCAGGATGTGTTTTCATATAGAGAATATTTGCACGGAAAGTATTACAATGCCAATAATCTGGCGCTCGAATTAAAATTCCCTATTGCTAAAAGAAGTTTTTTTTATGGCGTGGTTGAAGAAGATTATACCAATTTGGTCATTGGAGTTGGCTTAACTGATGACAGACACTCGATGGGGTACGATACGGCAAGGTATTCGAGTGATTATCTTACATTAGCGGTTCACAAAAAGATATTTAAAGATGCACAAGTTTCTGTTGGTGCTCAAGCCGGTATGATTTCTTATCTCTCGAAAAATTCTTTCGACGCAAATGTGGGCCTTTTATTGGCATCAAAAAGAATTGATTGCGAATATGGACATCAAATTTTCAAATACGAGTTGGGCGTTTCCTACTTTCATACCTCAAAAAAATTTCATTCCAGCAAAGACACTTTATTAAACCCTTCTGCCGAAATTCAAGCTCATGGAGGAATGTTTGTAAAACTTGCTCGTAAAATTAATTTCGAAGGCTTAGCCCACTATGAGTATAATTCAAGTAATTATTATCATGTGGGTGGTTTTTTGATTTCAAGATCAAAGCATCCGACTTATGATGGATTAAGATTTGGTATGTTTTATCGAAATACCGATCATTTGGTCTTTGCCGGTGGTGTTAGAATATTTGGTAATACAGACCAAACCCTTGCCGCAGATGTTACTTTAAGTTATGATCTAAATTTAAATGGGTTTTATAAGAATGGGGTGGAATTGTCTGTTGCAGTATATCCTTTAAGAAAGTGCTGGAAAATCCAAACATGTATTCCGAATAAATAAAAAAAGAGGCTGAAAAGCCTCTCTTTGTAGTCCGTAGGGGATTCGAACCCCTGATTTCTAGGATGAAAACCTAGCGTCCTGGGCCAACTAGACGAACGGACCAAATCGGCGACAAAATTAAAGAAAATATCAAATAATCCAAGAAAATTGATAAAAATATTTTTTTAAATAATGGGATCAGCGTCGGTATGAAACCTAAAACCCATTCTTTTCGCGGTTTTCAGCTTCATATTGTCCATAGTAACTTGCATATCGTCAACGGTTACTTCTTGAATTGAGGTATAGGGTGGGGTTAGAAGATCAAAAGAGGTTGAGTATTTCATGGCTGCTTCAATTAATTGATTTGCAGTGTCTTTATTGAACACAGATTGGGCAAAATTGTTTTGAATTAATGCAACTTCTTTTTTCCCTTCAATGAAAAAATGCATATCCTTGTTGATGAACAACCTTCCAATTAAGTATCCCGAATCATTGATACGGTTATATTTGAAAGAATCTCCTAAAAAGTTATAAATATGAATAATCCCGCAATAAGAACGTTTCACATCTTCTCTTACATAGGGTGTTTTCATTATAGGATGTTCTCGTGGAAACTCAAAGATATTGGTATGCATTAAAAAAATTAGAATATCACTGGCAAACTTAACCTCAATTTGAAAATCTCCTTTTTCTTGGTACTTAATGCTAATATCTTTCATTTGATTTTTTGTAAGCGCCTGATATTCATCACACAACTCTTTAATTTCCTCTTTAATGAGTTGCATGGCGCTTAAAGTAGTCGAATATACTTTTTGCTTGAAGGATCCTTTGTCGATGATTAACTTAAACAGTTCCTGATGTTTGGAGGGTTTTGTTTTCATTGGTAAAAGTTTTGTGGAGGTGAAATTACAAAAAAAGTTTGTCACATGGAAAGGGCGATTTTTTGAGCAACATTTTCTCCATCGATTGCTGAAGATACAATTCCGCCTGCATATCCCGATCCTTCGCCACAAGGGTATAAATTTCCAATATTCACCGATTGAAAAGTTTCAGTATCCCTTAAAATTCGAACCGGTGATGAGGTTCGGGTTTCAAATCCATGGAGTACTGCCTCATTGGTAATAAACCCTCTGATTTTATTATCAAAAGAATGAAACCCCTTTTGTAAAGCATTTGTCATCCAATGCGGCATTAATTCATTGAGTGGAGTCGAAATGGTACCCAAATGGTAGGAGGTATCAGGAATTGAATTTGAAAATTTATTGGCAACGAAATCAGCAAGTCTTTGAGCGGGTGCTTTTTGAGTTGATCCAGAGGCTACAAAAGCCGCTTGCTCTATGGTATTTTGAAAATGCAATCCACATAATGGATCGTTTTGGTTTTCTAAATCTTGCAAATGAATGGAAACTACAATTCCTGAATTTGCAAAAGGAGAGTTTCTTTTAGAATTTGACATTCCATTTACTACCACTTGGTTATTTTCGGTGGCTGAGGGGACAATGATGCCCCCGGGACACATGCAAAACGAAAAAACCCCTCTATTTTCCACTTGGGTAACTAAGGAATATTCGGCAGGAGGTAAAAATGGATTCTTTATCTTACTGTGGTACTGAACCTTATCAATAAAGGATTGTGGGTGTTCAACCCTTACTCCCATTGCAAAGGGTTTTGCTTCCATTTTAACTTGTTGTTGAGCCAACATTTGGAAAGTATCATGAGCAGAATGTCCTGCTGCTAAAACTACAGCTTTTGCTTCAATTTTATTGCCCGTTGAGTCAATAATCCCTTTTGCTTTATTATTGATAATTAAAAGTTCACTTACTTTTTTATCAAAGTAAATTTTTCCACCGGCTTGAATGATGGTTTCTCTAATATTGCTTATAATCGAAGGTAACTTATCAGTCCCAATATGAGGGTGAGCTTCCCAGAAGATCTTTTTATCCGCACCATGGTCAATCAAGATTTGTAAAATTCTTTTTACGTTTCCTCTTTTGGTGGAGCGTGTATATAATTTACCATCGGAAAAGGTACCTGCTCCACCCTCTCCAAAGCAATAATTAGAATCAGGATTTACTATGCCCATTCGGTTTAATTGTGCAATGTCGTGTTTTCTGGAATGGATATCTTTCCCTCTTTCGAGTATTATTGGTTTAAACCCTAACTCAATAAGTCTTAAAGCCGCAAATAAACCGGCAGGTCCAGCTCCAACAATGACAATGGGAGTTGCGTTGCTAACATCTTTATAATCAAAGCATAAACGATTTATATTGGGATCGAAGACTTCATTTACGAAAACGATTAACTGAAGTTTAATGAGTACCGGATTTTTTCTGGCATCAATGGATTGCTTAATTATTGAATACCCATTAATTTCTTTAGAGTCAACTTTTAGCTTATTTGCAATGAAAGAGGTGTTTTCTTTAAGATGAAAGGCTTGTTCAGGATTCAGTACAAGTTCTATTTCTTTAATCATCTCTTGGTTTAGTATTTACCACCTTCGAAAGTAAGCGAAAATTGGAAAATTTTAGAATTTAAATGGTCGATACTGGATGCAAACATATTGTCTTCATGAACCAATTGATCTTTAAACCCATACGACATTTTAATTTCTGTTGATAGCTTAAAATATTCCATATAAAAATCGAAACCTACCCCGGCTTCAAGCATATAATCATTTCGATACAGTTTTACATTAATATCTTCCGGGCTTTCTGACTTGTTTTTAGATTGGGAAGCCATATCGATTGAAATTTTTCCTCCGGTAATTACGTAAGCTCTCATATTATCTCCCACTCGGGCTGACTTGAGCTTAATCAAAAAAGGAAAATCGAGAAAAATGGATTCCACCTTTTTCGTAATACTTCCAACAAAATTGATGCTTCTATTGGCTATAGAGTATGTTAAGTCTCGTTCACCAAAAGAAAGGGTTGGAATAAATCTGAGATCCCAGTAAGTTGCCAATTTTAAGTTTGAAACGATTCCTATATTAAATCCCATTTGGGGTTTCGAAGTTACGCCAAGCAAGGAATCGAATTTTGACAAATCATTATAGGGTTTAATTGCAAAATTCATTTGATTCATGCCTAACAAAAATCCAAAATAATACTTGGCTCGGTCAAGAGTGGTTAAATTTTGAGTTCCCTGTGATTGCGAATAACTCATCTGCAAGTTTAGCAGAAGAACCAATATAATGAAGTAAAACTTGTTTTTTTTCAAGGTATATAATAAATGAGTAATAAACGAGCTTAATTTGGAATTATTATGTTTTGGCAAAGTATTCATTTTCTTTAAAACACTCATACAAGCAAACAGTTCCAAAAGTGAAAGGTTTATAGGTAGCTTGAGTATAGCGGTTACTTTTTAAGATTTCTAACATGGATTTTCTATGAGGGAATATGGATGCCGATTGCTGGAGATATACATAGGCTTTGGCATTTTTGGCAAACATCAATCCGGCGAGGGGTAAAATGGTGTGAGAATACAGGGCGTATAAAAAACTAAATGGTGGTTTTGGTTTAGAAAATTCTAGGATGCATAACTTCCCCCCGGGTTTTAAAACCCGATTCATTTCTAATAAACCCTTATTTAAATCTTCGAAATTCCGAATTCCAAAAGCCACTGTGATACAATCGAAAGAGTCATTGTCAAAAGGTAAATTCGCTGCTTCTGCTTCTAAAAATTGTATATTTTCACTTACATTTAATTTATCAGCCTTGATTTTTGCAACACTCAGCATGTTAGGCGAAATGTCAATTCCAACTACTGAACAATTGAAAGTTTCAAATAAAGTAAAAGCAACATCTCCGGTTCCGGTAGCCACATCCAATACTTTCCGAGGTTGACTTTTTGTAGCAGCAGCCACCAGTTTTTTACGCCACTTTTTGTCAATGGAAAATGAAAGCAAATGGTTTAACTTATCATAATTTTCAGCAATATCATTAAACATGCTGCTAATTTGCTCTTTGCTTTTATTGAGGGGTTCCTTAGAATTCAAAATTTGAGGATTTATTTAAAGATGAAGCAAAATTTCATTCAAAAGTTGCTCTTTCATTATTGGGACTACACCCACTTTTTCGCAAACCAAACCACCGGCTAAATTCGAAATGGCAGCGGTTTCATCTGGGGGCAAATTACAAGCAACGCAAAGTGCGGCAGTAGCTGTGAGGGTATCTCCTGCGCCTGAAACATCTGCTATATTCCGAAAATGGGCCGGAATCACGGTTTGTTCAAGTTTGCCTTGTTTAGTAAAACTAACTAAAACCCCATGCTCGGATAGTGTAACCAAAAGTATGTCAATGCATTGCTGTTTTTGGAATTGACTAACGACTTTAAGTAAAGTTTTTTTGTCATTAATATCCAAATCAAGTTTTAGCCCTTCCCTCAATTCTTTGAAATTGGGTTTGAAAAGGTTCACATTTTTATAATGATAGAAATTGCGTTTTTTGGGATCTACAATAATGGGTATATTAGTTTGTTGGGCTTGAATTGAAATGGTATGTATTAATTCTTCTGAAATGACCCCTTTATCATAATCTTCAAATACAACAACATCAATTTTTTGATTCGACAAAATTTCACTTATCCGGAGAACTAATTTCTTTTGGTCCTCAATGGCTATCTGTTTGTCTTCTTCGTCATCAATTCTAATCAGTTGGGCATTGTTTCCAATTACACGAGTTTTACAAGTGGTTGGTCGATTTGAACTCTGTAGGATGCCTTCCGAGGACATCTGAAATGATTTTAATATGTCTAGAAAAGTATTCCCCGATTTGTCTTTGCCAATAATGGAGCACAGGATGGAGTTTCCTCCCAATTCGCTAATGTTAACGGCCACATTTGCGGCACCTCCTAAACGATGTTCTGTTTTTTCAATTTTCACTACAGGTACCGGAGCTTCAGGTGAGATGCGTTCAACTTTTCCCCAAAAATAGGAATCCACCATTACATCACCGACAATGAGTACCGTCTTTTTTTTGAAATCGGAAAATAGTTTTTTATATGTTTTTATGTCTTGAGAAAACATATTTTTTTTTGGCAAAGATACAATTTCAACGGAATAGAGGTTGTATTTTTAGTACTTTTGCATTAAATACAAGCCATTTATTATGAAAAAGACCATCATATTAAGCATTTCAATGATTTTCTTAGTGTTGAATTGCTTTGGTCAAACCAAGGCTCCCGATAAAATAAAAGCAGTTTTCGGGAAAATGTTTCCAAAAGCCACTCAAATAAAATGGGAAAAAGAAAAAAACGAAGAGTATGAAGCTTCTTTTGTACAAGATGGAATCAAAAAATCGGCAAGTTTCAATGTGGAAGGCACCTGGTTAGAATCAGAAGAAGAAATAGCCATTTCGAAAGTTCCATCCAAAGTGTCAGATGGATTTTATAATAAGTTTGGGAAGAATCAAAAGATTTTAGGCGCTTCCAAGATTGAAAATAATAAGGGTGAAACTTGTTACGAGTTTGATTATAAATTAGGTGGTAAAGCAAAGGAAGTTATTTTTGATTTGGAAGGAAATCCTAAATAAAAAGGGTGCTTTTTTTTGAAGTTTTTTATGGGATAAAATGTGTAAACCAAACAACTGTAAACGTCTTATCTTAAAATATTATAATTTATCTTAATTTAATTTGTTGGTTTTATAAAAGGTTTAATTTTGAAGATTCATATCTATGATTATAGGCGATTTTGCGTTGGCGAATATTTAATAGAAGTTTAGCATTATGTTTAGGGAGAATTATATATCAGTAGAATAAGATGAAGTGGTTTTTGTTATCCTTAGGAATCCTCTTCGAAATCATTGCTTTGGTTTTTATGAAAAAATCGGAAGGGTTTACTAAATGGGTACCTATTCTTTTTGTACTGTTATTTTATTCAATGGCTTTGGGGTGTCTTATTTTGGTATTACGAAAAATGGATACCAGTGTGGCTTATGCCATTTGGGCGAGTGCCGGAATTTTTCTTATTGCTTTGGTTGGAATCCTTTTCTTAAATGAACCTGTGACCATTATGAAAATAGTGTCCATGTTATTTATATTGCTTGGTGTAATTGGCTTAGAGTTTTTTGATTAATACTACATAAAATGATTTTATTTATAACCGGAGTAACCGGTTTTTTGGGAGGCGAATTATTGGTTGAATTGGCTAAAAAAACAGAGATTGAAAAAATTTACTGTTTAGTAAGAGCTCAAAGCGAAGACAATGCAATAAAAAGGTTAAAAAAAATATTCGATCTCCACGGAGATTTTTTTGACAAAAACAAAATTATTCCGGTGGTGGGAGAATTGTCTGATCCGCATTTATCAGTTCAATTAATTGATAATAAGCAGTTAAATGATGTTGACACCATCATCCATTCAGCAGCGAATACTTCTTTTTCCAAGATTTACGATGATATTGTTGAAAAAGTGAATATTGGTGGGACCCAACAATTGCTTGGGTGGGCCAAAACTTTACAAAACCTCAATTTATTTACCTATATCGGCACTGCCACTATTTGTGGTACAACTGTTAAAAATCAGGTGATTACGGAAGATATGTCACCCAATATGGATGCAAAGCATTTGGTGAAATATTCTTATACCAAGATGATGGGTGAGCTCCTCTTGAAAAACTATCTGCCTGCAGAAAAAATCTTAGTAGTAAGACCTTCGATTATTATGGGGGATAGCAGAGAGTGGGTACCAAGATCCTATGTCATTTTATGGGCACTAGCCACGTTGAATGAATTACGCTTATTCCCGGCCAATGCGAATAGTAAAATCGATATTATTTCAATTGATTATGCCACTGCAGCAATCATTGAATTGGTGTTCAATAAAAACAGGAAATACAGCGTTTACCATATTTCATCAGGGCAAACCTCAGCCACAACACCCGAATTGGTGACCAGCTCGATTAATAAGTTTTTCCCTGATAAACCTGATTTTAAATTTGTATCCAGAAGTTTGCTTTCGGATATGAAAAAATGGACAAAAAATGGAATTATCATTAACGAACACAGCCATTTATTTCAGTATAGCGATTATTTGAATTATTGGATTAATAACTTTGGAGATAATACCAAACTTAGGATATTGTTCTATGCTTTAGAACCTTACATCGATTTTATTGAATTATGTCAGGTTTTTGATAACACCCGTTTACTCGAAGATACTACAGTTGGACCTTCTATCCCTTGTCATGAGTATCTAAAAACATCAGGGAAGCATTTAGAGGCGATTAATATCTTTGAAGGCGCTATTGATCCATAATTTTATAGTTTTCACACCTATTCATCTTTAGAAAACCGGGAGGTCCTGTTTTTGATAATGCTTTTTTTAGCATCCTCCTCGGGTTTCTTTGCTTCTTTTTTTATTTTGGTGATGTGAATTTCAAGATCTTGAAAAAAATCGCTAAATACTGTAGATGAGGTGTCTGCAATTTCAAAAACGCCAAGAATTTCACGACAAGCTCTGAGTTTTTTTATCAAATCCTTGATTACGGGGGTATTCCTTTCTGATTCAATAATAAAAAAATAGTCGATAGGGTTTTTCTTGTCAATGATTAGAAAATTGTCTTGAAATCGGTTTGCAATTAAGTAATATCCATTTCTATTTAAATCATCGACCCAATAGAACAATGGAAATTCGGGGAAAACCCCCTCTATTGGAACAGGTTTACTAATATTTCGAGCTCTTTTAAGCGAAAGATGTAAGGTTTCGTTGAAAAGGAAAGCCAATTTGAAATCTTTTTCAGCGGAGACAATCCTTAATATGTTGAATTTTTCTTGATTATCGTAGGTAAGTTTATGTTTCATGATGAAGATTGTTAATTTAAAGAACAGGCAATGGCAGCAATACTGACCTTGATTCCGGGTGTTTTTCTTAATTCTATTACACAAGCTTCTATAGTAGCTCCGGTAGTAATTACATCATCAACCAAAAGTACATGTTTGTTGGTATAGATGTTAGCATCATTCAATGAGAAAATTTCTTTTACATTTTCCCAACGATTAAAACGCGACTTTCGGGTTTGGGTTTCCGATGCTTTCTGACGAATCAAGGTGCTTATGTCAATCGGTTTTTTCATGCTTTTGGACAAACCGGTGGCAAATATTTCGCTTTGATTAAAGCCTCTTTTTTTTAATTTTGAAGAATGTAAAGGCACAGGGATAATTGCATCAATGTCTTTGAAATTAACGGAAGTAAGCAGTTCTAATCCATAAGCTTTGCCAATATACAAGCCGACATCTTTTCTGTTTTTGTATTTTAATTGATGGATTAAGTGTTGTACTTTCCCTTCCTTTCGGAAATAATAACAAGCAACAACGGCTTGTAAAGGAACTCTTCCCCAAAATACTTTTTCGAGGGGGTTATTCGGATGATTATGAAAGTGGGTTTTTGGTAAATGGTGTAAACAAAAAGTACAGATTACTTTTTCGTTTTTAAATAGAGTGTTCCCACAAGAAGCGCAGGTGATAGGGAAAAACAGATTTAAAAGTTCATCGAATAAACGCATACCACACTTGAATTAAATAAGGTTCAATTTCAATTAATAAAAATAAATAAATTAACTTTGCCGCAAGTTAAATAAAAAAAAATAATACTCGTTTATTAATGAATGATAGATGAATAGAACAATTTGAATCAAAGATAAGTAATATTCATTGCTTGTCCTACGGTCACATTTTGGAATTCAATCTATATCATAAAGTTTAATTTAACCATTAATGTCTAACCCGGTATAAATTTTCTTTCTAAAATGGAAAACACTAAAAAGCTCAAAACCGTCATCATTATTGAAGCAATTGTTATCATCATTCTTGCTATATTATTGATTACTCAAACATCAAGGGTAAACAACATTGTGGTACAACAGCAAGAATCCTCTACCATGAATGTTGGGTTGAAAACAGAATTGGATTCTTTAATGAAAGAACACCAAAAAATTAAGACAGAATATGGCAACTTAGCCGGAAAATTGAGCTTAAAAGACAGTATTATCCAGTCGGATGCACAAGAAATCGAAAAACTTATCAGTACTCAGGCAGATTATAATAAGATTAAAAAGAAATTGGATTTATTGCGGAAAATGACTCAAGGGTATATTTCTCAAATTGATTCCTTATATCGAGTTAATAAGCAACTTAACGAAGAAAACACCTATATTAAAGGTGAGTTTACTAAAGAAAAAACCAAGTCTGAAAGCTTGGTAAAAGACAAGACAGAATTGACAGAGAAAGTTAATATGGCTGCCGTGTTAAAAGCCTATAATATTACAGCTCAGCCCATTCGCTTAAAACAATCCGGGAAAAAGGAAGAAGCCGTAGAAAAAGCGCGCAAAGTCGAAAAAATTAAGATTTGTTTCACCCTTGCTGAAAATCCTGTTGCAAAACCGGGCAACAGAACGGTGTATATTCGAATCGCCCGTCCGGATAATAAAATTGTTGCTTTGGGAAGTGAAGACACTTATTCTTTTTCATACAAGGGACAAACACTTCAATATTCTATAAAGAAAGAAGTGGATTACCAAAATGCCGCTATGAATGTGTGTACCTACTGGGAAAAGAAAAACCCCAAAGAAGAAGCAATGAAAGGGGTTTATAAGGTTAACATTTTCTTGGATGATAATGAAATAGGTCAGGGTCAATTTGAGCTGAAGTAAACCAAAAACAACTGAAAGAATTCATTGCTTTTATCCTGCTATAATCTCAAAACTAAATAATTGCGAAGTTGATTCTTCAAATAAAGGGTACAATTTTTGTGATACGTTTTACAATATTGGGCTATGGGTGGGATTTCACCCCTATATATTTAGCCTAAAGTCTAAAAACCAAAATTAAAACCATGGAAACAAACCAAACAGTAAACAATGAAACTGCCTTAAAAAAGCAATTGAACACTTGGCGTATTACGACTATTTTATTTGCAATAGTTGCGATCACTTTAGCAATATTGTATTTTACCACCAGCAAAGAACTCAAAGAGGTAACCATTGTAAAAAATGAAGTTACCGACGACAAATCAGAATTGCTCACAAAGTTGCAATCTGTTGAAAAACAATATGATAAATTGGGAAAGGACTATTCCAATTTGGATTCCTTGTTCACCTCTGAGAAAGAACATGTTTCGAAAATGATTTCCGAGATTAAGAATTTAAAAGGCTCCGCTTCTAATTATAAAAAGAAAGTGGCTGATTTAGAAAATCGCTTGCAAGATTATTTGAAACAAATTGATGAATTAAAGGCTAAAAACGAGGCACTTACGGTTCAAAATATCCAAATTAAGACTGCATTGGATTCTACTCAAACGGTTAATACCAGCTTGCATTCCGAAAATAAAAACTTAGCAAGTAAAGTAGAAGCCGGTTCTATTTTGAAAGCCTATGAAATTGCAGCGGAATCTATTAAATTGCGTGGCACCAAAGAAATAGCCACCAAAAACCCAAAGAAGGTCAAAAAAATCAGAGTATGCTTTTTATTGAGCGAAAATAAAATTGCTAAAGCCGGCTCTAAAAATGTTTATATTCGAATTTCAGAACCGGGTGGAGAAGTTCTTGCTGACTCCAAAGATGATGCTCACATGTTTACATTCGATGGGAAACAAATTGTGTACACCCAAATGCAAGAAGTAAACTACCAAAACAAGGACATGGATCTTTGTATTTATTATGATGTAAAGAAGGAATTAAAGAAAGGAAACTATTTGGTGGATATTTTTGTGGATGGTAATGCTATTGGCACCACGACATTTACCTTAGAATAATATTTCTAACACAATATATTTTAATTATGTGAGTTATTATTATCAGTAGTTTTAGCTTTTTCATAGTCAAGAGAGGCAGTTTCGGCTGCCTTTTTTGTTTTTAATACTGGGAATATTCCGTAATTTTGATAAAAATTTGAATGATGAAAAAGCAATGTTTGGTTTTTCTGTTGGTTTGTTTTTGTACCGGAATTATACGCAATTCAGTTGCGCAAACGATTCATGTTGGTGATACTTTGCCGTTTTGGTCGGTATCTTATGTAGATTGGCCTCCTTTATGGGGATCTCCCCAGCGAATTGTTAAAGGGGTTTGCAAAAGCGTTGGGTTGCATTGTTATGTTTTTGTAGAGGATGCAGCAACCCTTCCTCAACAATCAGAAATAGACACCTTAGTCAGTCACTTTGATACCCATTTTTTCCCTGATTTGACAGTTAAATATGGCCCTGTCCCTGATGCTTTAGATAATGATCCTCGGGTTTTTATTCTTGTACTTAATGAAAGCAATTGGGGAGGATATTTCGATCCGGGCCAGCAAATGCCCGACACCATGGTGATGTCTCATTGGAATCGACATAGCAGTCAGCATGAACTCATTTTTGTGGCTTCTTCGGCTTTTGGTTCTGCCAATGGGATTGTTGCTCATGAATTCGGTCACTTATTGCATTGGTTGCAAGACCATTCACCGGAGCCTCCGGATCATCCCACAATTTATTGGGAAGAAGCATGGGTAGATGAAGGGTTTTCGACTTTTGCCGCCATGTATCTCACCGAAAATATATACCAACATAATGTGTTAGATAATGCAGCTTATTTTGCATCCAATCCGGATAAGCCCTTAATTTACTTTTCGGATTATAATCAGGTAAAGCTATTCATGCTGTTTATGTTTGAGCATTTTGGAGGTTGGAATTATATTTCAGCATTGATTAGCAATCAGTTGAATGGAATAAATGGAGTCAATAGCACCTTGACTCAGTTGGGTTACACTCAAAGATTTGATGACGCATTTGAACAGTTTGCGGTAGCAAATTATATTGACGACACACTTTATGCCGGAGGGAAATACGCTTATTCGCATTATAATTTCCCTTCCTGCCACCTTTCAGGGACTTATGCTGCCTTTCCCACCGGAACATTGAGTGGTACCATTTCTGCTTATGGGGCTGATTATTATTCATTTAATAAAGCTATACCTTCCCCGGTGTTTATTTCTTTTGATGGACAAGTTGGGAAAAAGTTTAGGGTGGATTTCATTAAAATTGATAATGCAACAAATACTGTAAAAGACGTTATAAGTCAAACGCCCGATAATAATAACCATATTTCTTATTTTGCCGACAGTTTGGGAAGTGCTTACACAAGGTTGGTAATGGTATTGATGTGTATAGATTCTACCGTACATGAAAATCTTACTGCTTCTTATACTTATGCTGCAACACCAACTTCTGAGGGAATAAATGAACTTAGCAAAGACGACAGCATTTCGGTGTTTCCAAATCCAACAAATGAAAGTATCAAATGCAAAATAGACGGCAAAGTGGATCAATTAGAAATTTTTAATACCCAAGGGAAATTGATGTTTTTCAATAACAAATATGCTGTAAACGAGGATATTAATGTAAAAAACTATCCTAAAGGAACTTATTTTGTTGTGATCAAATCGGGAAGAAAAACGTTTAGAAGTCACTTTGTGAAAGAATAGAGGATTTCGTTTTTTTATTTGAAAACCAATCAAATTGACCACCTGAAACACAGCTGTTATCAATGCCCTAGAAAGAAGAAAAAGGTTCTAAGGACAATGGCTTTAGCAAATACTAACTGTTGCTTTGCGAAGTTTTAAAAAGTACAGCGAATTCGGAAATTTGAAGAAGCTAAGTGAAAGACTTTTAATAACACATTGAAAACATCATTTTTTTTATTTTTGTAAAAACTAAATCCCATGAATGTAGCTGATTTGAAAATAAAGATTTTTAGACAAGTTGATTCTCTAGATTCTTCAAAGCTTGAAGAATTATATGGAATAATGCAAAATTACATTAATGGTAAACGAGAAGTTGATGAGTGGATCGGTATAAACACCAAAGAAAGACAAGGGATTGAGGCTTCTATAAATGAATTGGATTTGGGAAAAGGGATTCCTCATTCACAAGTCATAAGTAAACTTAGAGAAAAGTATTCTCAAATTCTATAACTAGAAATATTAATAAAGTGAATTTTGAGGGAAATCCAATCAAATTGACCACCTGAAACACAGCTATTATCAATGCACTTGGAAGAAGAAAAAGGGTCTAGGGACAATGGCTTTAGCATATACTACGTGATGATTCAATGTACTTATGGAAACTACACTAAGTTAGAGGCAACAGCGCATCAGTAAACCTTATGTCCATCAAACCAGGTAATACTCGGGTTGTTCACGGCGGTAGTAATGGGTCCGTAATTTGGTCCTATGGCATATACCTTTACCAAATCACCTGCATTCAGCTTTAAATCAGCGGAAATCGTTAAGCCTATTTGACCATCGGTACTATAAAGTGCACCCACTTTTTTTATGATGTTTCCATTACATGAAAAGCATAAATTAACATAGCCCGGAGGAGAGGAACAATTAAAAATGGTACTTGCATCAAAATGGTATACACCGGAGGAGGGTGCTGTGTAAGCGTTATTTGAAAATGCATTAGCATCGTCATACAATTCAGTATCGAAAGTTATATAATCGCTATGGGTTACGTTTGAAGAAATGGTGGCATAAGCAGAAAACCCTGAGGGATAATCCAGGGTTTTTGCGGCATACATTGCATAAGGAACGCTTAATAAGGGGCTGGTTCCTACAATACTATAGGCAGTTCCCCCGCTTGGATCCGTCTCTGTTTTTATAAAATAGGGTCCATTGATCCAGTTTATAGATGAAAAAGTTCCCATAACAGGAACGCCACTTCCTATTTCAACCGTAAGTAAACCATTTGAATTTGTTTGAGGATTTGGAATATAAACTTCTTGATAAACCACCGTCCCCGTTGTTGAATCTCTTAAAATACTTATTCTTATGCCTACCACTTGGCTAATAATTAAGGCATTGTTTGCATTTCGTAAAACCGCCTGATAATTAAATTTTTGAGGTACCTGAGCCCTAAGGCTTATTGATGTTAACAATAGGGTTAACCAAATAAATCGCTTCAGCATGCTTTGTTGGAGTTATGTTTTAATATGGGTTGGTTACTTATAAAGGCATACATATTTTAATTCAAAGACACTGTTTTATGTTATTATTAGGAAATGAGCCAGAATAATATTCCTCAATTATTTACTTTTTATACTTCTTTTCTTTATGTGCTATTTCGTTCTCAATAATTTCTAAATCAGTTTCAATCTGTTTTATAAGCTCAACTGCTAATAAATGCATATTTGTTGAATATACTTCCGGAATGCCATTAGAATCAACGAAATAGTTTTTCTCAGCATTTTCAATGGCAGTTTTTATTTTAAAGATTGCTTTTCTTGGATCAGCACCACCCATGCCGAGCTCAGATGTTTTAAGATGCAGATAGTGTTTAAATTCTGAACTAATTTGATGAATATTAGTATTTGTAAATCCATTTTGAGTGGGCTTTACTCCAAAATATCCATAATATAGCCATATCTCAAAGCAAGGGTTGCTGATAATTAAGTTAAAAGACTCGGCAGAACAAATAGGTGAAATAGTGCATAGTTCAGGATAATAATGGTCTCTATCAGACAATAAATAAAACACATCTTCGTCTTCGGAAATAGAGTCTATTAATTTTGCTTTAATCGATCTTGCCGTTGCTAAAAGCATGGTTGTTGTCAACCCTGAAGCTTCATCGCTTACAAATTCTAACCTAATCCTATTAAATTTCTCTTGGTTATTCTGTAATATTGAAAAATATTGTCTTTCTCTTTTAGTTCCACCAGAAATTATCACAAATAGCCTTGTAGATAGTTTCCCCTCTATCTTTGTATAATGTTCTGAAATTATTTTAGCAACATGAATATGCTTAAATTCCAGTTCTTTGGTAACTTTTTCCCTTTGAAAAGGATCCTTTTTTCCTTCTCCTTTAACGTACATGTTTTTTCCTTTATTCATGCAATAATTCAGCGTTTCCAAGAAAAGGAATTCCTCCATAGCGACCTGCTAAATATCCGTTTTGAATATTAATAGTATGATGGATTTTGAATTCATTCAGTGAATACATCTTGGTACAACCTTCATGTTTTTCAGTGAACCAAACTTCATCTGGTCGTAAAACTTCCTGCTGATTTAACAACTGAGTTTCATGAGTAGTATAAATAAGCTGACCTTTAGAATTGCTATTTGAAAAATGTTTTATCAACTTTATCATTAGCAAAGGGTGAATACTATTTTCAATTTCATCTATAAAAAACACAACAGGTTCATTTTCTAATCTGTAAAAAGCCGGAATAAGGTTTAATATTCTAGCAGTACCCTCAGATTGTGATTCCATTTCCAAGCTGCCTTCAAAACCATTTTTACCAATATGCTTAAATAAGATACGTTTTATTATATGCTCCCCGGTTTCATCCTTTTCAAAAGCAACAAGGATTTTATCATTGCTAAATTGAGAAAAATTACCGGTTTTGTCCAATCTTCCAATAATGCTGTCTTTCAATCCCTTTGTAATTTCATTTTCATCTGATAAAATATCTCTAATCTTCTTTTCTTCTATTTCAATGGCTTGAATTCCAACCCCAATTTCTTGGAAAATTTGATTAGCAAAATTTAGCAGTTTCCCATCTTTAGATAAAATCTCAATAAGACTTGGAACTAATCGACGGAGCGATAATACTTCAACTTTGCTTTCAAACCAATTTTTAGCAATTTTTACTTTTTTACTATCTTTAAAAAACGGAAAATTCTCAATTAGTACAAACAATGAAACCAATTTATTGTCCCTTAATAAACTTTGAGAAGCTTTTTCTATTTCTTTGTTTTTATTAGAATAATCTGATAATATCCTGCTACCATCACGCCTAAATATTAAAGTATCCTTTTGCAGTCCCAAACCAGAAAGAAATAGTTCTTCTTTATGAATTCTGTCCGCATTAAATTCGATGTTATAAATAAAATATTTTTTTTCATTGAGAAATTCTATGGAGAAAAAAATGGGTTCAGTATTTTCAATACTTGCTAAGCGGAACTTATTGCTATTAATTGGGTAATTCAATAGAGCATCGGCATGGGTAACTATATTTTTTAACAAGTATACTGCATCAATAAAATTGGATTTTCCGGAACCATTGGCTCCATATATGGCTGCTTGTTTTAACAAGGGTACTTCTAAATCAGAATAAACGTGATTTAAGAATGATTCTCGCTTAAGATTAGGAAACATATCAAAAACGGTCTCTTCTTGGAAAGAAAGGAAATTCTTTATTTTAAATCGCAATAACATCTTGTTTGGTTTTATGGAGATGCAAAAATACACAAAATTCATTTCCCGTGAAAAACTCACGGGAAATTTCTTTTGTTGTGTTATGCTAACATAAAAATATACTAATTGATGAATAGGTGAAAGCTAACCAACGTTCTGCTTTAAATATTGCTACCTCCTGCAGAAGCTTGCACGCTATAAACAAATGGGCATTACAAATGTCTCAGTGTTCCGAACTGCATAGCAAATTTTACTCAGCTACGACGTTCAATTCATTTAGGGACATATGCCGACGAGCTTGTGAAGGCCCATCTGTGCAGTGTTGTGAGGAGTGTGACTCCTTCAGCTAATTACTGGCAGGACAGCCTAATCGATTGGCAGTAATTATTTTTCCCTTATAATATTCACCTCATCAAAGTTTATATCTTCTATTATTAGTTCGTTAAGGTTTTCTACTTTGTCTTTTGCAATTTTGTATTTGAATGAAAACTTGACTTCAAAATTTTCTTCTACTAAGAAATACTGATCGTTCCAATCATTGTCAATAATATGAACATTTATTCTGTCGTCAATAATATAAAAGTCTGATTTGTATAGGAAATAGTCAAGAGTAAAAACACCTTCGGCTTTAACAGGAATGTAAAAATAATTTTCAATGTATTGAATTTTTGTTTTGTCAATTTCAATATTTGAAACATCTTCTATATTCATAATTCTACCTTCGTTGTTGTCGTCTGGAATGTTTGGACTTGATATTATTGTATCATTAAATATTTCGTTAAAAATATCTTCGTCTGCTTTGTCTTTTAGTTTGTCAATATTATCTTCTAATATAATTAACTCATCGGCGTAGTGCTCAATTTGTTTATAATTGTCGTTTATTGGTTGAAAATCGAATAAGTCAAATAAGTCAGAAAAAGTTTTAAGCCCAACCACGTTTGTTATTCTGTCGCAGGAAGTTCTAAGATTTTCGTCATCACTTATAAAATAAGTTTTACCAAATTTATCACTAATTGTCTGCAATGCTTGATAAATAAAAGCGTCAGGAATGTCTTTTCTGCTTTTTGGTTCTAGAAATGGGGCTTGTCCAAGAAAATATGAGGACATAACCAATTCCCCATGTTTGTCGTCAATTTCATGAAGTATAGCATTTGTGTCCTTGATAAAATTCCCCCAATGCTTTATAGTAGAAGTTTCAACGTCTATTGCCTCAATTTGTTTAGATATTTTTTTATACTTCAAATGTTCAGATACGCTAATTCCTTTTTTGTCAAAAGAATTTAGCTCTTTAATAATTCTGTCAACTGTTGTTTTGATTTCAATGTAGTTTTGAGTTGTTGCTTCTCTATATATAATCCAAGGAATATGAAGTTTCAAAAGGCCAAGTTTGCTCATTTTCCCAATCAAAAGAATGTCAGAACTTTCAAGTTTTCTGTCTCGTCTTAAAATGCTTGTGTCAATTGAGATATTCATAGCTCGTGGGTCATTCTGTAATTACTGCTAACTTTTATAACCTAACTAAAGCCAATAAAAAAATTCTTTACCCACCAACTAACCCAAGCTTTTGTTCAGTTTATAACCCTGTAAAAATAAAACTATTTTACAAATCATCAAATGAAGGTGCTATTATTTGCAAACTTTTTTTGACCTGCTCAACTAATTACTAGCAGGGCAGCCTCGATTATCGGCGGTTTTTCATTTTTCAACGGGTAGGTGATTTTAATTTTTTAAAAGTCTTTTTGTAAATGCATAAAATGTCTTCAAGGTAAATTGGTTCAAGTTTATACAAATTAGGAATTGTTCGAAAAATCTTCATTTCAATATATTCTTTGTCGCATTTTTCATCCATTAATGCTTTAAATCCTGTCTTTGTACCTGCATGAATATATATGAAATCTGGCGTCATATTTAGATGACTTCCAAGCCTCAAAGCTGTATCATAAATACTGAGACTGCCAATACCATCTATATTGGAGGAAATCTCCTTTATTAATTGGAATAATGCATCAAAATCTTTTAGGTTAACAATTTTAACTCTCAAACTTTGAAGTTTTTTCGCTAACTGAATTAAAGGTTCTTCTCCGTTATGTTGGATAAAAACCTGTTGATGAAACCAAGTAAACTCTGAACTTCCATCTAATTTATATTTTCCTTTAGAGGAATATTCAATTGCATCCTCAAGATTTACTGTCTTATAGTAAGCTAAATAATTATCAAACCGACCTTTAAACCTTTCATGATAATTAATAATACAAGCTTTAATAATTTCATCAAATGAAGTTATTAATTCAAGTGATAGTTCCTCACTATAACAATCTGATATTATTTCTTCGATATTCATTTTCATTTTTGGATCCATATTTCTATTTACGACATTATAATAACAAAACTAAAATCAATAACTCCGAGTTCAAATTTAAAGGAAAAGTCTTTCCTAAAATAGAAAAATTTCATCGGAGCCAAAAAAATCGCCGATAACGGCAGTTCGTCTAAAAACCTTCGTTTATTACAAAAATCCTGTCAAATAT
>CAZJBB010000017.1:0-27463 GCA_964543995.1 uncultured Bacteroidales bacterium | reverse complement strand
TTCATTGGTATGGGCCCGCATTGATTGCTCAACTTGGACATATATTTATGGTGTTGGCCATTCTTTGGATATTTTTCGAGAATCAAATGCAAATGCAATGGAAAAAGGCTTTTATTGGTTTTGGAATTGGTTTTGTAGGTTTTTTTCTTTTTACCACTGCTCAAAAGTATTATTCACTTGAACATATGGAATTGTTCAATGCCTTTAAAGAATTGGTTGATGTTGAGAAAATAATGAGTTTGTATTCTCATTAATTAAATGAATGTTTTGTCAAATGACTTTAATTTCCTGGTTAGGATACACATATATAAATCACAGCTTCTTGCCAATTTCCAATTATTGATTTCTAAAGCTAAGCAATTTTAATTTTCTGAATTCCATTCCGCATAAAACTGACTTAAAAATTGAAGCATAAAGTCATGTCTATTTTCAGCCATTTTACGTCCCGCGTTCGTATTCATTTTGTCCTTCAACAATAGGAGTTTTTCATAAAAATGATTCAATGTTGGGCTTTTTGAACTTTTATACTCGCTTTTAGTAAGGTTTGTATTTGGCTTCAAATCAGGATTATAAATTTCTCTGTTTTTATATCCACCATAATTAAAAGCTCGTGCTATTCCAATCGCACCCATGGCATCCAAGCGGTCAGCATCTTGAATGACCTTTAGCTCTATAGAATTAAATGATGTTGCCTCAAAACTCTTACTAAAAGAAATATTTTCTATAATCCTTACAATGTGATCTATTGTTGATTCTTCAATATCAATGGATTGCAAAAAATTACGGGCAATGTATGGGCCAATTTCCTCATCCCCATTATGAAATTTAGCATCAGCAATATCATGAAGCAAAGCGCCCAATTCTACAATAAACAAATCAGCATCTTCAGCTTTCCCAATGACTATTGCGGATTTTCTTACCCTTTCAATATGCCACCAATCGTGACCTCCTTCTGCGTCTTCAAGTGTTTTCTTTACAAAAAGCTCAGTTTGCTGAATGATTTTTTCTTGTTTTGAGTTCATGAAATGTTGGCTTTCTTTTAAGAAATGAATTCATAAATATCAATGCTTTACAACTTATAAACCAATGCTTTTGTTGGCGTTAATTTAACCGGATGATAAGATAGTTTGGCTTTTCGAAGTCCTTCGATTCCAAGGTCCTCTTCCCTATTGATTAATGTATAATCTCTTGAAAAAATGACTTTTGCAGTTTCTCGATTAATTAATTGATACAATCCCTTGTATTCCTTTTTAGCTTTTTCAAAACAAACCGTGCAAGTACTTTGGTTCAAAGGCTCAAAAAGTGAAAATGCAACCGTTTCACCTTGTATTGTAATCATAACCCCTTCGACAGGTAAATCTTGAAAATTATTTAACACAAAATCAAGAGCGCTTAGTTCATAAGAAAGGTAAGATTTATCCAAAAAATTATGTGGCTGATACATGCTTTTCACCATTTCAACACAACGGAAAAGGTTGGCTTCGGTTACCATTTCCATATCCCAAGTATTGTTTTTTTCAAACTGGTGAATCAAATTTCTCTTGGCTTGGTATGGTCTTCCCGGAAGATTGGCTAAGGCATCAGCTAAATAAATATAATTGAACATGCCTTTGAGTTCTGTTAATTTAAAATGGCTCACAAATTCAGGAAATGTATCCATAAATTCTTCACCTACGCCCAATATAACCAATCTATAAGGCAATGATTTTGCAAAATGAAGTATGTCTTGTTGTAAAGCTAAGGGGAACACACCTATAGGTTGCATTATATGGGCTTTTTGATCTTCTATATTGATGAACTTCAATATCAGAGTGTTGTCTTTGATTGCCCATTGGTTTTGGTACACTCTTTCCCAGGAAACCATTTCAGTAAAAGTGGATACTCCTGAACATTGAAATTGATATTTTTGCAGAAAAGGTTTAATTAGATTCTCGTCAAGTAAACTAATCCTTTTAAATTCCAAACTTTCTAACATTTTTTCCGTTTTAGCGATTAAGTTTCATAGCGGTAAAACCATCCATACGTTCAAATCCAGATTTCTCGTAAAGCTTAATACTTCCGGGAGCAGCAATTAATGCAATCCAATGCACATTGTTTTCTTTACAAAACGAAATCAAACATTCCAACATGTGTTTTGCAATTCCTTGATTTCTGTATTTTTCTTCAACAAAAACATCCTGAATGTAAGCATCGCTGACTTGGTCAGAAATGACCCTGCTCATGCCAATGAGCTTATCTTGATCCCAAGCAGTCATAAAACAATAACTATGATTTAAAATGCCTGAAATTTGTTCTTCGGAGCAATCCTCATCCCACCAGCCGGCAAGCTTATATAAATTACATATTTGTTTTACATCATTGTTTCCGATGGTGAAACGAAAACTTATCATGGCTTAGTCAATATCCACTTTAAAAGTATTAAATAGCATATCGGTTGCCACTTGAGTAGCCGCATGGTAGGCACATTCCAATATTTCAGCGTCTGACCATCCTAAATCTCGTAATTTGTCAACGTCTTCTTGTGCAATTTCGTTGGAATTTTCTACCATTTTTAACACGAAAAACAACAAAGCTTTTTCATTTTCTTCGAGGGGTGCTTTTGAAGCATCTTTTAATATTTCGGATACCATTTCAGGGAAAATACCATATTGAAACAGAATGCTCGTATTCATTGTTACACAATATTCACATTTTTCTCGTTCAGAGACCAATAGCCTTACCAGTGATAAAAGTTTACCGCTTAATTTACTATGACGAAAATAATAGGTAAGGTTGTTAACTTGTTGCCCTAATACATGTTCGCTGGGACTAAAAATTTTAAATGCATTGGGAATAAAGCCCATCATATTAATCATTCCTTGATAAATTTCTCCTACTTTTCCTATGGCTTCATTTTGATCTACTAATTTTAATAATGACATATTTTTTTAATTTATTTTATTTTCAATATACACAAATTCACAACAATCAAAAGCAGATAATGTTTTATACAAGGCTTGAATACATAATCAGATTATTTCCAAATCCAATCATTTTCATTCAAATAACTTACATTCAAACTCGAAGCAAGCGTATTTAATTTACTGATTAATAATGCAATATTTTCATTTTTTCTTTTGGGGATAATTACAGATTGTCCACTTTTGAGTTTAATAAATATTGAAGAAGGAATCTCAGAAATCATTTCAATTTCTGTATTCATTATTTTACTTTCATTGCCTTCATCTTTGGCCGTTATACAATCATCATTAAATTCAATGATGGCTTTTCGATTTAATTTTCCCTTGAAGTTTTCTGTTATATACCGCTGGTAATGTTTTACATATCGTTTTCGCTCCCAAAATGGATACACAAAAAACCAAGTGACTGCTCCTAACATAAACACATAAGAAACAATCAACTTGTCGATAAACAAAAGGAAAATTCCAAAAGCCAGATAAACAATAGGAACGATTAATTTGCTTCTTAATCTATTTTTTTTAATTCTTTGCGATTTGGATGCGGCATACAATTGAAAATCCAAGTAATCAGTTTCATCTACAATAAATTCTAGAATCATTTCTCTTCATTTTAATTCGCAACGAAATTAATGAAATAGTAAATGTTCTCAAAATAAATATTTTAAAACGAATTAGTATTTAAAAATAATAATGTTTATTTTTGTAATTGAATACCAAATTAAAACACTAAATAATATGAAAAAAGCCTTACGTTTTTTATTTGCAGTAGCTATTTTGCTACAAACAAGCCAGTTTATTCATGCACAAGTTGCGGCCATGCCATTTACTTCGGCATTGGATCAATTTAATGTTATAACCGGCACCACTTTGGATGCCCCAAATGCAGATGATGTTGCTTATCATAATATCCCCATTGGTTTTAATTTCGTTTATCATGGAAATACATACCAACACATGGATGTTACTACCAACGGCTATATTTGTTTGGATAGCATAAATTTCCCAAATTATGTGAACCCCATGAACGGGAAT
This sequence comes from uncultured Bacteroidales bacterium, assembly GCA_964543995.1. Taxonomy (GTDB): domain Bacteria; phylum Bacteroidota; class Bacteroidia; order Bacteroidales; family CAIXTV01; genus CAIXTV01. The sequence continues at coordinate 23,471 of CAZJBB010000017.1, read as the reverse complement.
GTAAATAACATCATATCTGCTTTAGGCGGTGATTTGATTAACCATTTGGCGGGTGCAAGCTTGCAATATACCACTATTGGAACGGCTCCTGATAGGGTTTGTATCATTCAATGGTTACATTACTCTTATTTCTATAACAATGGAGATTTGAGTTTTCAAATACAATTGTATGAAAATTCCAATTGTATTCGTTTTGTATATGGGAACAACACCATTTTGAACACGCCTTATAATACACAAATAGGATTAAGAGGCGCCAGTAATTTGGATTATATCGTTCTTGGAGATACTACTTGTAATTGGGCCAATGCTTATCCATTTTCAAGTTTGAGTACCCCCTTCCCTATCAGCACTTCTTGTAGCATGCCTGCAGGGTTTGGCTTCCATTTTGGAGCCTGTGTTGGTGGAGGAAACGTTAATTTCGCTTATCTTACCGGTAAGGTTTATAATGACTTAAACGGCAATGGTGTACTTGATGCCGGTGAACCCGGTATTCCTAATCATATTGTGCATATTACTCCGGGTAATTATTATGTTTCTACTGATGCTACCGGCGATTACAGCTTTTTCTTTACCGATTCTACCTTAACGTATTCTTTAAATACTTCCGGTATCAATTATTGGACGCAAAGTACACTGCCTTCGATTATTAGTATTAATCCGGCAACTCAGTCATGCAGTGGTTTGAACTTTGGCTTACATGAGATTCCCAATGTTAATGAGGTTTCTATCACTTGTCCGAATTGGGGAGCCAGACCGGCAACCCCGGAACCCATGCCTATTTGGTTTCATAACAATGGCACTATAACTTTAAGCGATACCATTACCTTTGTTATGGATTCATTATATTCATTTATCAGTGCTACGCCTGCGCCAATTTCAGTTACAGGACAAACCATCAAATGGACTTACAGCAACTTACAACCCAATCATAGTGGAAGCATCATGTTGTACTTATTACCTGATACTTCAGCTGTTTTAGGAAACTTTTTAAATTCAAGCCTTTCTATAGCTCCACTTAATGACACTGTCCCAACGAATAATGTATTGGCCCTTCATCAACTCATTTCCAATGCATGGGATCCCAATGAAAAACTTGCTGAACCTTCGGGCATCATTCCTCCTGATACTACTATTAATTATACCATTCATTTTCAGAATACCGGAAATGCCTCTGCAAACAATGTAAGGGTTTACGACCAATTGGATCCGAATTTAGATCCACTTAGCTTTAGATTATTAGGAGCATCGCATTCGGTTAACTTCAGTATGAATGACAATGGTTTGGCAACATTTACGTTCTACAATATTCAGTTGCCGGATAGCGGCGCTAATTTTGCAGCAAGCAATGGTTATGTGAGTTTTTCAATTAAAACCAAAACAAACCTTCCCTATTCAACTGTAATTAACAACGAAGCCGGAATAGTATTTGATTTCAATCCAGCCATCATGACCAATATTACTGCCGACACCATTCAAAAGATATTTACTACTCAAATAAACCCTAATCATGCTTCTCAATGGTGTGCATATCCAAACCCTGCTTCTGCAAAGGTGGTTTTTGTTTTCAATGGTTCTTCAAGCGAAAAAGCCCATTTGAAAATTATGAATTTGGAAGGACAAATGGTATATGAAAAGACTCATCTAATTTCGAGCGAAAGCGTGGATTTAAGCAATTTGGCAGATGGAATTTACGTTTGCACCCTTCAAACAACTAAAGGCATTGAAACCATTAAATTGGTAAAACAAAAATAAAACGCTTTATTAGAAACATTTAGTAAGGGTAATGTAGGAACTAAAAGACAGGAAGACTGAAGTTTGAAGATGGACCAAATTGGATGAAGAATTCCTGAGAAGTATAAAATTTATATCGTAAATAAGTAAAATTAGGGTTCGCTGTAAAGGGGAATTAAAAGAAAGTATTTTGCCTTTACTAAGAAATCTATACCTACATCACTAATCATTCTCCCTGTATCCAAGGAATATGAGACTTTAGTCGGGGGAAAAATCGGTTGAACCATAAAATTAATGCCTTCGTCACTGAAATTTCGAGGTTAATCAGTAAAATTTTAAGGTTAACCATAAAAATGTTGACTTTGTCCAAGAAATTTTGGCGATAACACCTGACATAATTGCATTCGACTAAAAAATATTGGCGTTAGCACCTGACATAATTGCATTCGTCAACAAAATTTCTCCCTTAAACCAAAAAATATTGCGTTGGACATGAAAATTTCTCCCTTAGACTTGGAAATTTCGGAGTGATCCAAAAAAATATCGAGTTGTCCTAGAAAAAACTCCCTTAACAAAAAAAATATAAGGTTTGTCTTTTAAGAAAAGGGCTTCATCCTTTAACAGAAATCCTTGTTTAGCATTATTTCATTTTGCTTTCTTTGCTTATAGATGAGGAAAGGTATTACCACAAGGAACACAAGGGAAAACAAAGGTCACTAGGAGATTCTGCATGCCACTTATAGTTTTTCGGATATTAAAATCTAAAAAACGCAAGATGGTGATTGCGACTTCAAAGTAAAGTAAACAAATTTGATGAATTTAGGTTATGGGGTTTTATTTAGCGGAAAAATAATCCCAATTTGAATATAAAAATCATTTTGATTTTTTAATTCGTAATAACATGCCACATAAGGATTTAGCTTCACGTTTTTTATTTTCATATCATAGCTCGCTTGAAAGGTAGGAAATATTTTAAATGGCATTTCAAATTCTGCAATTGTTTTATTAGAAGTAATCCATTCTGGGTTATTTGGAAATTGATTGACAACATATGAGTAAGTTGCTTTTTTGTAACTTATCAATGACACATTACAGCCGGTGTGAAAAGTTACTTTTTTCACGGAATATTTTAGCATTATTGGGAGTTCAATATTGTTATGGGAATAATCATATTTAAAAGCATTACGAATGTCTCTCGTAGTTGAATTCCTACCGTATTTAATTACAGTGTCTAGATTATTTTCAAAAATGTCATTCCTTAAAAAATAAAGAATACCGGAGGTAATACCCCAATGTTTGCTTAATTGAAATGAAAGCAGTAAACCCGCATTATATCCGAATGTGGGTACTTTATTAAATCTCTCATACTGATGTTCAATAAATCCATCTCCGGAATTATATGGTTTTGGTTCAATATATTTGCTGTCGATAAAAGTTTTGTAATGAGCCCCAATTTGAATTGAGAATTGAATTTTCTTCGAAATATTGGGAATTGAATCTTGCCCAAAATTCATTAAAGGGATTAACACAAGAAATAAAAAGGAATAGACAGTTTTCATTTTTTTTCTCCGGACACACTATTAATCGAATGCGACATGGGGCTTTGATTTTGATAATAGGTATATTTGATTATTTCAGTCGTGACAAATTCGCCACAACCCAATGAGCCATCTTCATAAATAGTTAATTCATCTGATGGCTTACTGCTTCCTGAATCAAAGAATATTAATATTGTATTTTTATCTGTTCCATAATCAATTTTGCCATTATTAAATACATAAGTGGTATCATGTTGTCCTTCAAGCCCATTCCATGATGAATAATTGACTATAAAATTATAATTGCCCAAATATTTTGTACGATAATCGAAAGGGTTTTTCTTACATCCAAAAAATGAACACGAAAATAATATTAGTAAAAATATTTTTTTCATCCTGCTAGTTATTAGAGGTATTGAACATTTTTTAGATTTACTATATCACCGTAACAGGTTTGATGGGAATATCTCACAATGCAAATGTAAAAGAAATCAACTGAAAATTTATTTTGAAAACTTAAAAATATAGTACTGCGAATAAAATTGCTTCTTTAACCAAAAAAAATGGCAAAAGCTGTATCATGAAAGTCTTTCCTATTTCAAAGGAAGGATTTTTACCACAAACACAAGGGATAAATAAAAGGAACAAGGAGATTTCAGCTTTGATTCTTGTGATAAGAATAAAGAATAAAAAATTATTCTACCTGAATATCAGCTAAATAGAAACAATTTTCAAAAAATCTTCATTTTTTTCCGGAAATAATTCCATTTCGAAAAAGGGCATCAGTATATATTAGAAAATTCAGCAACAATGAAAAAATTCTATTTACCCACTGATGATTCTTTCCAAATCATAGCAATCAATTAATTATTCATTTAAATTTTAAAATCATGGAAAACAAATTAATGAACCAAACAAGAATGATCAGACAAAGTTCTGATGTATTAGGATCGAACAAGAGCAAATGGGAAGGTTTTATCCCATTCGAAAACAATGTAACCCAATTACGAAACGATATTCAAATCATGGATCGTCATTCGGGTATCATCTTAAGTGTGGACAATGGTGCCACATTGTTAAAGTTACAATATGGTAAAGATATGATTGACCTCAGTCTGCAAATTTGCGGAAAAGCGTTTGCCTTTGCCAATGATAACAACGACATTCTTTTAAAAACGAAAACAGATCTTCATAAATCTGATTTCGTAAAACTCAACGATGCCGAAAAGGCAAGTAAAGCTCAGTCCCTCATTCATTTGGTTACCCCTATTGTGGATTCTTTGGCTGATTACAAAGTAGATACCGAAGTGCTAAACACTTGGCAAAGCCTAGTAAATCAATATAAGGCTATAATCTGTTTACCTAAGGAAAACATTGATTTAAGAGCAGAAAACAAAGAGGGAATGAAAAGAGTGATTAAGGACGCCATCCAAATTCTTAAAGTGATTGATAAACTCATGAAACATTTTGAAAGTACTGAAAAAGAATTCTACGAATTGTATTTTAAAGCAAGGAATATTTTGAATTACGGACATGGGCCTAAAAGCACTACAGTTTCCATAGCTACAGAACCCAATATCAATACTGACCTAATTGTAGATTAAGGTTAAAGTTTTGATTTTTCTTTCAAAAGCTTCCCGAAAGGGAGGCTTTTTTATTGGGGGAATGTAATAAAAAGCAAAAGCACTCATCCGCATTTGAGAATCTGGGGTATCCGCGTTCTAATATAAATGGAGGACAATATCCAGCTCTTTTAAAGTGAATGGCTTTCAAACTAATTAAAACCAAAGACCCTTAATAAGCTCCCTCCTTTCATGGATTTCGTCAATGAATTATTGTTTTGTTGAATTAAGTATTGGGGTTTCAACTTTGTTCATCAGAAGCAAAATGAGATGACTACTCCACTTGAAATTTCTGACCGTAATCATTCATTGCTTGCATTATTGGGAGCAATTTTCTCCCTTCTTCCGTAAGGCAATATTCAACTTTTGGTGGCACCACTTCAAATACTTTTCGATTTACCACCCCTTGTTCTTCAAGCTCTCTTAAAACCTGAGATAACATTTTGTCATTTATTGTAACTAAGATCCGCTTTAATTCACTAAAACGTTTCTTTTCTTCTCTCAAGTTCCAAATAACAATTCCTTTCCAGCGACCACTAATGATTTGCAATGTCAAATCTACCGGACAATAATAGTACGTACCATTTAATTCATATCTTTTCATTTCGCAAAGATAGGAGTATAATACACCCCTTACCAAAAAGATAGTGCTTTCAAATTGGTAAGTATGGATACAAATGTAAGTTTATGAGGTATTTTTGCAGCCACATTAACAAATACAAAATGAATAAAAAGATTACTGTAATTGGGTCTACCGGAATGATAGGAATTCCTGTAACCAAAGAATTGATTAAGGCCGGATTTGAAGTAACGGCTTTGGTTCGGAGTATTGAAAATGCAAAATTGATTTTTCCAACAGGAGTCAATTTTGCAAAAGGCGATATTCGAAATAAAAGTGAAATCTCTGAGGCCATAAAAAACGCCGATGCGGTTTACGTTAATATTTCAACCACGGCCAACGACAAACAACATGAATTTAATCCGGAAATGGGAGGTATAGACAATATACTTGAAGCCTTAAAAAACTCTTCTGTCAAACAAATGGTTTATCTTTCTTCTTTTTTAGCAAGAAACTACATTGGAAATTGGTGGGTAATGAATGCCAAAAAAGCAGGGATTGCCAAAGTGAAAAATTGTGGAATTCCATATACTATTTTTTATCCCTCCAACTTTATGGAAAACTTTACAGGGGGAATGAAAAGCGGCAACAAAATAAATACCATGGGAAAATCTTACGAAAAAGCATGGTGGATAGCCGGTGAAGATTTTGGACGCTATGTGGCATTGGCTCTCAAAACGGAACATTCGCTGAACAATGAATATGCAGTACAAGGATTGGAAGCATTAACTTTAACAGAAGCTGCAAAAATTTATGCTGAAAATTATTCCAAGGAGAAGTTAATTATAGCAAACTTACCTATGGGAATGGCTAAATTTTTAGCCTTATTCATAAAACCTTTAAAATTTGTTGTCCCATTAATGGAAATAATGAACTGCAACAAAGAAACATTTGAATCTAAAAAAACATGGGATGAATTTGGCAAACCGTCAATAACTTTAAGTGAATTCGCAAAAATCAAATAATAAACCTTGAAAAACAAATAAATGACAACAAACTTAGAATTAAACAAAGAAACCGCTTTAAACCTTTCAAGAGCCATTATGAATGGTGAGTGGGAAAAAGCAGATGCCCTTTTGGCAGACGATTTTCAATATATTGGAGATGGGAAACCGGCTATAAACAAGCAGCAATATTTATACTTTATGAAAGAAATATTGTGCACTGCAATGACTCAAATGGATATGAAATTTCTTAATGTTGTAGCACAAGAAGACATGGTGGCTATTGATTATACCAATGAAATGACCAATTCAGGTTCATTTTTAGGTATCCCAGCTACCCACAAAAGAGTAGTTGGCACTGGCCAATTCATGCGCAAAATAGCTAAGGGGAAAGTAGTAGCCGAATGGCAGACAACCAATAATTACAGTTTAATGCAACAATTGGGAGTCGTGCCAACACAAGGAAAATAAAACATTTTCATTATTGTACGATTGTTCAACACGCGCCGAGAATGATAATAAAAACATCAGCGGGAAAAGGTGTTTGAAAATCCGTGTCAACTGTCTTCTAATAAAAATAGGACATGGATAAGTCTGATCCGCAAGCGCTTATCAAAGAAAGTGTAGCAAATGATAGGAGATGCGAGGATAATTGTGTACAACCTTTTGTCCCTATCATATCTGTCTTCAGCCGAAGTATGAGAAAGTCGAGTAGGCAATGACATTTGGTATATTTGGAATACTTTGGTTAAGATTTAATCAGTATATCACCCACCGCTCTTTTCTTGTCATTCATAATAAATTTGTATTTTTGAATTAGTATTGCGATTAGCAACCTTCTGATGAAGGATGGCATAAAAGTCCAGTAAGATTACTCCAATTAATGAATATAATTCGTTGAAATATACTGCATTACGTATTGATCTTATTAGAAAACAATAATTAAACAGAAATTAAATTCGATAAAACAATGACAAGAATTAAACTTTCCGACCATGGCAGCACTCCATTTGAGAAATTAATTGGTCATAATGAAAAGGTACTAGGAAAGTGGATAGAGTTGGAAACGGCTTTATTTACAGAGACTAAACTTGATAAAAACCTATTAGAACAAGTGAGAAGAACGATTGCTTTTGAAAACAAATGCGAATATTGCATGGTAAAAGCAGGAAAACCAAACTTTGATAAAAACCAAAAAAGAATCATTTCTGCAACTGCTTTTGCCGAACTTTTTGCCATAGATCATAAATTAATAAACGATAAACATTTCGAAATCCTTCGTGAAGAGTTTAATGATGAAGAAATTTCCGAATTATGCACATTTATAAGCTTTATAACTGCCAGTCAAAAATTAGGACGCATCTATAATTTAACAGAAGAATATCAGCTCAATAAATTAACTAGCATGGCTGAATTAGAAGAAACAAAATGAAACTACCAATGGTATTTGATAACTTCAAGAATACCTGCGCATAATCTAATTGAATCCATTAGAAATCACACCTCGCTAGCCATAGCTTTTAAGCAATTGCCCCCTGCATCCCTTAGTTTTCCAAATATTAAAACAGAAAACCTTAGCTTGTAGCTTAGCTTGGCGTAGCATCCGCTACGTCAACACATCTTGTAGCATTTGCTACTATAAGATGATGCTTCCATTATAGCTTTTATCGCTCTCCCCCTCTCATATACCCAAAGAAATAAAACATTAAATGTTAATTGCTGTAACAAACAGCATTACTGGAAGCAAATTAAAAATGTTACTTGGATCTAGCTTCAAATAATTTCGTTACTTCTTATTTCATCACTTCATTCCTAATTGCAATTATTTAATTTATTGTTATACTTTATCAATATTTTTAAGTTGAAATGCTTTTTTTTGGTTAATTCCGAAATTATTATACATTTGCTCTCAATTAAAATTTAATACTCACTAAAATTAAATCACCATGAATTTACGAACATTCTACAAATTCTTACCGCTTACCTTGTTCCTTACGTTCATCAGCTCTTTAATATTTGCTCAAAGTGCAGATGGAGGGCTTCCTGCGGCAGTAATCGACGATCAGCGATACAATCGTGCCATTCACATCATGGTGATGCTCTTGGTTGGGTTTGGTTTTTTAATGGTATTTGTCAGAAAATATGGACGCTCGGCATTAACTGCCACTTTTTTATTGGTCAGCACTGCCCTTCCCTTGTATTTGCTTTTGAAAAGCACAGGAATTGTTGGGTATGGCGAAAATGAAATCACTTCAATGATTTTGGCTGAATTCGCAGCGGCCAGCTTGCTAATCACGGCAGGTGCTGTGTTGGGAAGATTGAAAATGCCACAATATATTTTATTGGGCCTGCTTTTCATTCCATTTTATATGCTGAATGAATGGATTGTTTTGGGTGGTGGATTCGGATGGCTGGATACCGGAGCCGTGGTTGACACCGGGGGTTCAATTGTTATCCATGCTTTCGGTGCTATTTTTGGTTTGGGTGTTGCCCTCACCATGACCACCAAACAAGAATTCGAGAAAACCATTGAAGTTGATGCCACCAGCGATCGATATTCCATGCTGGGGAGTATGATGTTATGGATTTTCTGGCCAAGTTTCTGTGCCGCATTAGTTCCACCCGACCAAATGCCTCATACCGTTGTAAATGTGATTCTTGCTCTTTGTGGTTCTACATTAACTACTTATATCTTCTCAGTAGCTTTACGGAAGAAAATTAGCATTGCTGATATTGCCAATGCCGCTTTGGCAGGTGGTGTGGCTATTGGTTCTACCTGTGCTTTAGCGTCACATACAATGGCTGCCATCATTGGCATCCTTGCCGGTGGACTATCTACTTTCGGATTTGCCGTCATTCAATCACGTCAGCAATCCTGGATGAAGATCATTGACACTTGTGGAGTTACAAACCTACATGGTCTTCCCGGTTTAATGGGTGGTATCGCAGCCGTATTGGTTGTAAAAGCCATCAATATTCAAGGACAGTTCTTAGGAATATTAATTACCATAGTAATTGCTTTTGCAAGCGGACTAATTAGTGGAAAAATTCTTCCAATTTTAGGAAGAAAAACTGAAGCTTACGAAGATTCAGATGAATTTCTTGATGTTGAAGACTAAAAAAGTCAACATAAAAAAAGCTCTGCCTGAAATTCAAGGCAGAGCTTTTTTATTTTACGGATATAGGAATTACACCACTCCGTCGTCGTAGGCTTTTTCGCCATGCAGACCTTCATCAAGACCCAGTAACTCGGTTTTTTCATCCACTTTAACCGGTGTGATCATATTGATAATAATGAGCATGAGATAGGTAAAAACGAAAGCATAAATTGAAGCGGCGACTACAGCAACCACTTGTTTGATTAACAAAGAAGAGCCTCCACCCAGCAAGAGTCCATCCGCTCCGGTGGCATTCACTGCTTTTGAAGCAAATACGCCTAAAAGAATGGAACCTAATACGCCTCCAACACCGTGTACACCCCATACATCCAATGCATCGTCCCATTTCATCTTGTTTTTAAAGTATACGGCATAATAACATACCAATCCGGCTGCAACGCCGATAATAGGTGAAGCCCAAACCGGAACATAACCGGCACAAGGCGTTATGGTTGCTAAACCGGCAATAGAACCGGTGAGCAATCCAATAAATTTAGGTTTCTTTTCTCGAGTCCATTCTACAACAAGCCAGGCAATGGTTGCAAATGAGGCTGCAATATCGGTATTAATAAATGCAGTAGAAGTAACAAAATCCACCGAAACTTCGCTACCGGCATTAAAACCATACCAACCAAACCAAAGCAAACCGCTACCGATTGCCACCAAAGGAATGCTGTTAGGAGTTGAATTTTTATCGATACGCGCTTTAACATAGAAAACGGAAGCCAAGGCTGCAAAACCAGCAGTAGCATGAACAACAATACCACCTGCAAAATCCTGAACGCCCCATTGAGCTAATAGTCCACCACCCCAAATCATGTGAACGAAAGGATAATATACCAATACTTGCCATACGGTTAAAAACAGAAAATAGGCTTTGAAGTTAATCCTATTTACGAAAGCTCCGGTAATTAATGCTGGGGTGATAATGGCGAACATCATTTGATAGGCAACAAAAACCAACTCAGGAATTTTTCCATTGGAATACATTGAATCTGTTGAAATGCCATTGAGAAAGGCTTTGTGTATATCTCCAATAATGGCTCCTTCTCCCCCACTAAAGCATAAGGAGTAACCAAAAATGACCCATAAAACGGTTGTCCAACCCAAAGAAACGAAACTTTGAATCATAATTCCTAAAATGTTGCGTTTTGTGGCCAAACCTCCGTAGAAAAACGCCAAACCCGGAGTCATAAGCATGACTAAACTTGTGGCCAAGAGCATAAACCCGGTTGATCCTGTGTCTAACATAATTAATTGATTTTAAGTGAATATATAAATAGAAAGGTTTTCATTATAAGGTCATACCAAAGGCAACAAATACCATGGATGATTGAGGGTTGAAAATTAAGGAAGCTTTTATTGGTAGTTCGAAATCGTTAGACATTTTTATTTTTCTATTTACCGTGATACCCGCATTTACAATGCCAAATGAATCGCCATAAGCTCCGGCAGTTGGAGTAATCCCCACAAAGGCATCCATGGAGGAAGCACTAAAAGGGAAAGTATAACCCACTTCAAAATACGAGGAGTAATAACTTAATTCAGCAGTGTCTTTTTTAGCTTCATATCCCCATCTTTTATCATTCCCATATAAGTATATATTACCGGAGACACTAAGCGGGAATTTATCCCCGCCTTTAAAACCAAGACTGCCTTCAAATGAATGGGAAGTCTTTTTGTCGGAGTACACAAAATAACGAGTATCAGGTGAAGCAGGCGTTCCATTTAAAGAAGGTACATAATAATCAGTGAATTGCAAGGCGACCTTTCCTATGGTATATTTAGCATACAGATCTACTTCCTTGTAAAAACTATTGGTTGACAGTGAACTCCAACAACCTATTTCAAAATTCGAAATTGCCAAAGAAATGGTGGGTTGAATTGCAGGAGAATTTCCAAAATCGGTTCCTCTCCATATATAGCGGCTCATGATATCAGCACTGACATTCAATTTTATCTTTGAACAACAAGCTGCATCTTTTAATTTGGTAGAATCTGTTGGGGTGGTTTGTGCATTAAGAACATTACAAAAAGCAAGGAATGCAAAACAGAGTGTAATTACTTTCGATTTATTAGTCATAGGATTAGCATTTTTATGAGGCGACAAAAATAAAATCGCTCGTCTATCCTAACAATAGGAAAAAAATGGAAATACGACTAAGGTATAATCTTATTTTATAGGTAATTTACCTAGATTGGCTACAATTCAATTATGTTATTTTTAACAGCATATAAAACCAACTCAGCTGTGTTCTTAAGTTTAAGTTTTTGCATGATGTTATTTTTATGGCAATCAACGGTTTTAATGCTAATGAATAGCTTTTCAGCAATTTCTTTATTGCTTAATCCTGTGGCTGCATATTTTAAAACCTCAATTTCTCTATGGGTAAGGGATTTATTTTCAATCAATTTCTGATCTGCTTTGTAGTGTTTGAAATAGTTTTTGATAAAGTTTTCCGAAACTGATTTGCTATAAAATTCACCTCCTTCATGCAATACTGTAATTGCATTAATCAATTCCTCCTTGGAGGTATCTTTTGGTAAATAGCCTTTTGCCCCCGCTTTTATTGAATTTATCACAAACTCTTCGTCGGTATGCATAGACAACATCATAATTTTCACTTCAGGATAGAGTGTAACAATCTTTTTACATACCTCAATTCCGCTAATTCCCGGCATAGTAATATCTATAATAATTACATCGGGAGTTATGGTTTTGAGCATTTCCATTAACTCAAAACCGCTGGAAGCTTCACCAATAATTTGCACACATTCGTCTTCTGAAATCAGCGATTTCAATCCATCACGAAATATTCTATGGTCATCGGCTAAAATTATTTGTATTTTTCTCATAATGAAGTAAATGGTATTTTAATCGTGATTTGAGTTCCCGTATCTTCCGAGGAATAAAACCGACACTCCCCTTTTAAGGACTTTACTCTTTCTTTTATATTTGGAATTCCATTTCCTCTTGTGCTTGAAGCTACAACATCGAATCCATTTCCATTATCCGATATTTCCAAATGAATGTATGAAGCCACAAACGAAAGGCATATTTTCACCTGCTCTGCGCTGGAGTGCTTGATAATATTGTTTAAGGCTTCTTGAATGATGCGGAATATATATATCTGATAATGAGATGGCATCTGTTCAGGCAATGGATCGCATTGATAAACTATTTTCAAACCTGTGCCTTTAGCGGTCTCTTCGATAAGATTTTTCAAGCCTTTCTTTAATCCAAAATTGGCTAAAATGGGAGGCATTAAGTTGTTGGAAATATTTCTGATTTCCTGTATGATTTCTTTCAGCAAGACTTGAGTTTCAGAAATCATTACTTGACGCTTTTCAACTTCAGCTGATTTCGTTTGCTCAAGTTTCATATTTGCCGTTAAAATGGATTGTCCTAAACCATCGTGTAAGTCTCTGGCAAGGCGCTGACGTTCCATTTCTTGTCCATCAAACAATGAACTGATGCGTTTATTTTTCTCTATTTCAATTTCCTCTGCTTGGGTTTTTAAGCGAATGGTCATTTCATTAAAAGTTTCGGTAAGGGCTCCAATTTCATCATGAGAAGAGACCTTTAAATTCACATCATATTTCCCTGCTCCTATTTGTTCACTCGCCGTTCTGAGTCTTTTTAAAGGTAATGAAATCCTCATTGAAATAAAAAAAGCTAAAATAAATATACCTCCAGCAATTATGATACTGATCAGTAAAATGCTATTCCTAATGGCATAAATAGGTGTCATGGCCTCTTTTTCATCAATTTCAGCAATAATAGACCAATTAAGCCCATTAATTTTCACTTTGCTATAGGAACTCAAACAACTTATATTTCTATAATCTCTAACAATATCGACTCCGACTTTATCGTTAAGCGCATTTTTTACTGAGCTGGAGGCTACCTTGATGTTCATCACTGCATTTACCTCAAATCTTGAGTTGCTTCTCATTAAAGTGTCGTCACTCACTAAATAGGTTTCTCCTGTATTTCCCAATCCGTTGTTTTCGGTATGCTCAAACATAATCTTATTGATGGCAGCAATAGGAATGCTCATCACCACATATCCAATGGTTACCTTATTATCGTTTATGATAGGATTTCCAAAATAAAGAAATCGATCTGTTTTGGTAACATCGCGGATAACAGGGATTCCATGCTCTTTAATTTTCCGGCATACGGATTTGATACTTTCAACCGGAATTTTCGAATTTTCCTCTAATGTACTTGAGTCATCGTTGCTTATTTCAACAATTTCTTCTTTAAGGTTTACAGCATATAAATGTTGGAAATAGCCATAGGGAATCACAAATTGATCGAAATAGCTATACCTGGTGGTTTTTGAAAGCTCATTGTTCGTCTGTTGTGGTTGGATTTTTTGAAGCGTTTTTGCAATTTCATCGGAATTTGAAACCAAGGAAATGTCTCTGAACCTATCCACAAAAAATTGTTCAATGCGGTTCTTTTTTTCCAGCCTTAAAGAAATCAATTGGTCGAAGGTACGGTCTAAAATGGCTTTTTTTGCGAAGTAATAAGAAGTCGATCCCACAGAAATAATGGATACAATTCCAATTAACACAAAATAAAAAATCAATTTCTCCGCAATCGAAATATTCCTCATGTTTAAATTACCTTGGATGACAATTAAAATAGGAGGTAAAGATAAAGATAATAAAGTAAAAAAAGCTTAGTTCTCAACTATGATTCAAGTTCCAAAACACTGAGTTGATTTGTTACCGGATTTGCATATAATTGCAAAAACATTTGCTTAACCAAAGGATTATTCTCTACCGTCATGGCTGATTTTTCGTCAATATAACGAATAAAGGCATCTTTATCGGCTTCGGTATAATAAGAATTATAAGTATCCTGGTTATTCAGCAAATCGTAAGCAATATAATTATTAGGATATAACCTATAGTTTTTATAGATTTCAACATCAATTAATCGGGCGAGTTCTTTCAGTTTATCGTTAAGGGAAAGGGATTTTTGATTTTTCTTTAGATTGGAATTTACTAAGTTTCCAAGCGCCAAATGAATTCGACCTTTAAACTGTTTTACTCCGGAAATAATACTGTGTAAGTCTTCTCCCGGCTGTTTTACATAAGTTCCTTGTAAGCTCTTGAAATTTTCCATTACTTTTAAATGATCACAAGGTTCAAACTCATAATTTACGGATAAAGGAACGATATTTAAGTTCGCAAAATCTTTCTCCGAATTACAGTTTACAAATAACATTTTAAGCAAACCCGGTTGAGTCACATCATTTCCATCTTTAGTTCTTCCGTTTCTTTGAGCAATCCAAATGGAAGAACGGTTACCGACTATGGTTTCTCTGATATAGGCCGATAATCTTAAAGCGCTATTGTACAACTCTTTAACCGTTCCATCTCTTACCACAGTAATGGTTTTATTGATTTTCGCAATTTCTTTTACCATTTTAGATTTAAGCAGATTGTCGCCAATTGCAACCTCAGTTGAACGTAATCCAAGTTTAATTAAGATGGCTTCAAAAAAAGTAGAGTCTAAAACAATATCTCTATGGTTGGATATAAAAAGATAGGATTTGGATTGCTTTAATTTATCAAAACCGGAATAGGTAATTCCTGAAGTGGTATCTAATATGATTTTATTTACAGCAGGTAAAATAAATGTTTTCTGAAAATCGTCGATGGAAGTTAATAATGAAGCTTGTGTTTCAATAGAAGCAATTGAAACCTCCGGCATGAAAACTTCATACATCCGTCGAATAGTCTGCAATTTCGATAATTTTCGAAATGCCTCGTAAACTTCTTGTAAATTATACGGTCTTATATCTTCAAAATCCATAGCTAAAATATCGGTCTCAATGAAAGTGTAAAATTAAAAAAAATACCCATAATTAAATCAAATTAATATGTCAGTTAATTGAAAAAGACCGATTTTGAGGATATTTGTATTCTAAGTTGCTAACATTTAACATTATATAACATCATAAAATCTTGTAAAGCTGTTTAGAGTTTTGGCAGCAGGCATCTATTATCGACATTTCTTCCGGACTCATAGCGTATGAGTTTTTTACGTGTGTTGAGTTCTCCGAAATGAAATTTAATAAATTCTGCTCATATTTTTCGGAGAATTTTAATTCCAGATTTTTATAAATTGAACTCATAGTATTTACTGTATCTTTCACTAAATCATCGTAATACACATTTACAAAATGTCCTTTCCTGAAGGTAGGTTCCATGCTTTTGACATGCACCAACATTTTATTATACAGCTTTGCTACATCTTCAACCTTAGGTTTATGATCAATGGAATTCATTGAATTTTGACGCCCCACAATTTCCCACATTTTTTTTGTTGATGGAATTACTTCATGAGGGTGACGATAAATGTGAACGAATTTTGCATTGGGAAACATTTCCAATAGCATTTCTATTCTTAGGGTGTGAAAGGGGTTCTTAAAAACCACTTGTTTTTTTTCAACATAGGTTATTTTACGATAAAAATAGTTAAATGCTTCTTGCCATTTGTCTAACAAGTGTTTTTCGGGGATAAAATCAGCATTATCCTTCAGGAAATATGATTCATCCTTTGGGAACATTAATTGATTTAAAGGAGATATCCCGGTTAATTTATATAGGGCATACTCATCTTCTTGAGGCTCGTCTAAACCCATTTTCATGGAATCCATGGGGCGGGTTTTCCCTGTAAGAACCTTTAATACAGGCTTATAATATGGAGTGGCTGAAATAAAAAATTCGGGAAGAATTACTTGGTAATGCGTTGGTGTGGTTAACTCCGGATCTTGTTTAAAAAGTTGGTGTAAAAAGGTACTTCCCGTTCTCCAATGGCCAATAATAAAAATAGGAGCTTTCACCGGAGTGGTTTTCATAATCTCTTTGTAATATTTTCTTTTTTCTCTTGCCGAAAGAATGGAAGCAAACAAAGCATTAAATGCAATAAAAATTCCTCTGGAAATAGACCTGATTCCAACAGTCCAACGCTTTTTATTTTCAGACAAAATCTGCCTAAAGATACCAAAGGTAACTCCCACCAAAATATATGCGGATTTCATGCTGAAGGTCAATAAATACGAATCTTAGAAATAGAAATTACCATTCTTTTTCTTTAATCAGGAAATCAGCAATTGTATTAATGGATTGCAATACGAAACGAGCTGAATTTTGGTCATCTAACCTGACTTCATATTTACGCTGTAATGCCATAACAATTTCAATAGAATCAATTGAATCTAAGCCTATTGTGTTCCCTTCACCGAAAAGAGGGGCATCATCTATAATATCAGAAACACTTACATCAGTGATTTTCAAGGTTTCTAAAATCAATTCTTTTATTTCAAGTTTTAAAGCTTCTATTTGAATATTTTCCATGTAATTATTTTTATAGTAATTATTTAGCTATTTTATAGAGTTCCGTAAAAAATTCTTTTTCTACCTCTGCCCTATCAGAGATTAATTTTCCAAGTTCAGCAAGTTTATCAACCCCTAAATCACGATTTTTCCCCATGCGCGCAGCAAAAACCGAAATTTCTCTCCATCCATCACCAATTTCCATCATTTTCTTAGAAAGCACTTTCAAATCATCTCTTTGTAATATTTCTGAAGCTTGACGCAAAAAGGTTGCATACATATATCTAAACCCGGCACCACCGGTTCCTTGGTCTTCTAGTAATACATTAATTTTCATAACCTCATGAGAGAGGTTTTCTATATCACGGGCAAATTTTGGCCATTCGGTGATTTTTGCACCAAATTTCCTTATTCCTTTGATTCCAACAAAAGGAACGGGCAACTTGATCATGTTAAAAGCAGCCTTTTTAATTCCGACCATCATTTGTTTTTTTATATCCGGGTCTTGTGGAATAAAGGTTGGATAATACATAAAACCTTTTGGAGCCGATAATCCTCCTGCAAATCGTCCTTTTCTTAATGAGTCCTCTTCTATTCTGGCTAAGTCCGGAAAATAACAGTCACTAACTACATATTGATTGTCTACTTTTCCCACTACAGTTATAAAATGGCCATTATTATGAACTCTATACCAAGCCGGAAGGTAATCCATATAAAAGAAATCCACCTGAACGGCAACACAAATGTTTTGAGAGAGCAAAGCATCCAATTCATTCATGGCCTCTTGCTGATTTTTATAGGTTTTCGTTTGGTATTTAATACCCAATCTTTTGCCAATATTGGTTCGTAATTTACCGGGCTGAATTCTTACAAAAAAAGTAGGGAAATTAAAATTCTTCATTTTCATATATCCGAAAAAAATCCCGTTTGCAATTCCAAAAACCATGGGTTCTGTAATTTCAAGACCTTTATGATATAATATACCGGTGAGGGTGCCTGATTCACAGTGGGCAGCCATTTTATGTTGATAGTCAGAAATGATGTGATTCATATTTTAGAGCGTTCGATTTGAGTTTTGATTACATATGGATTCTTTGTCTTAAACTGTTCAATAAATAATCCATTTTCAACTTCTTCATTTTCAATATAATGCGATTTCCAATTTTTATCCTGTCGGGTCGATACCAATTGAAATAAATTGGCTACCGGAATATTGAATATTTCAGCATATTTAATGATATCCTTTACACCGGCACTTGCAAAACCCTTTACTGTTAGATGCTTTTGGACTTTTGTTTTGCTTATTTTTGCCCTCCCGGCTAATTCAATTAAGGAAATATCCTCAAGCATCATATAATAAAACACCATGCTGTTTTCTCCACTTAACACTTTTTCAGTAACACTTTCTTCAAGATGTTTTTGTTTTAACTGGAAATCGTCTAAATAATTTTTGGACATATAAGACCCTGTTTGAGTCGGACCATACGTATTATCGTCCTTTTCAGCGTATAAAATCAACTGCTGCTCTTTAAAGTCAATTTGTAAATCTTTTTCTTTCATAATGAGTTTAATTGCGCCTTATATAATTGAAAGAGGCTATAAATAAGGAAATTGCAAAAAATAAAAACAGTTTTAATAAATTGGGAAATACGGTGGCAAAATTACCATTTCTTACAAATAAATCCAGAAAAGCATCTACTCCCCATCGCAAAGGTGAAATTTGACTGATGGTTTTAAATCCGGCTGACATTAAATACACAGGAATAAAACTTCCTCCCAGAATGGCTAAAATGACTATCATCACTGAGCCGAAAGTGGCCGCTTGTCCATGCGTACCGGCTAAGGTTCCAATCAGCATGCCAAATCCAATAGCGGCTAAACCGGAAACAAAAACGGTTATAAAAATCGTAATGTATTGATTCCCTATCACCAAAGCAGGCATATCATTAAACAACGGAATGATATAAAGCCCTGCAATCAGCATCAATACAAACTGTAATAAACACACCACCTGATAAACAATAATTTTCCCTGACATTAAGGCTAAATAACTCACAGGAAGGGTACGTAAACGGTTGTAAGCGCCTTCGTTTCTTTCGCTAATTAAACTCCCAGCCAGTGGAATTACAATAAAAAACATGGCAAATAAACCAAAACCCGGAACATTATTCTGCACTACCGTTGGTTTTATCATGGAGGTTTCTTTATGGGCATACTCTTCTTTTACTTCCACCAAATTTTCAGGCTCCCAAGGGAAATCAGGAATATTGATTTTCACCTCTTCTTTGGCATATCCTTGAATGGTTTCTTTAAACTGTTTGTTCAATTCATTATTCCAAGCAAAATCAGGAATATTGATTTTGATGTCTTTTTTAGTGTAAGACATCATTTTATCCTTGAATTGTTTGTTGATTTCATCTTTGACGACGCCAAAAAAGTTACCCACCATTATTTTTATTTCAGCTCCTTGAATCAACATGCGTAAGGAACTGAGAACCGAATTTTTATAGGCTTCCTTAATTGCAGGATCGAACAATATTTTCACATCCGAAATACCGGTTTTGCTTTTTATTGAATCTTTTATGCTTTCAGGATGATCCATGGTCAATTGAATCAACTTCTGAGACCGGGCTTTTGCTTTTTCAGAAGACTTTTCTGGAAGGAAAATCCCAATTTGATATACCCCAGAAGCAATCGAATTTACAACTTCCTTTTCATCCTCTATATTGGGCAGGGTGTGTTTTATTACATTAAAATACTTTGATTCGAGAAGCCCCTTTTCAATGGTTCGGCTTAAATCGCTTGTGTCCTGATCAATCAATATAATATCCATTCGGTTATCTTTTTGATTTAAGGCCTTTTCCTGAGTGAGGGTGACCACCATAACCAGCAATAAGGGCATCATGAATAAAATCAGCAATCCGGGGATGTCTCTGAATAGGAGCAAAAATTCCTTTACAACAATGGCTTTAAGTTTTTTCATTTTAGTCTCTTAAATCTCTTCCTGTTAATGAAATAAAAACTTGACCTAAGTCGCTGCAATTATCATGGCTCTCAATTAATTCTTTTGGTGTACCTTGAACAATGATTCTTCCGTTATCAATGATATTTACCCATGAACAAAGCGTTTCTGCTTCTTTCATGTAATGCGTAGTATAAATAAGGGTTGCCCCTTCCGAATTCAATTGCTGCAAATATTCAAAAATTAAGTTTCTTGATTGGGCATCCACACCAAGAGTGGGCTCATCTAAAAACACCACTTTTGGCGAATGAATCAAGCCTGCCACCAAGTTGGCTCTTCTTTTTATCCCACCGGAACATTTGCTTACGATTTTATTGGCATGAGATTCTAATTTAACGACTTCTATACATTCTTCCACCTTTCTTTTCAATTCATTTCCAAAGATTCCTTGCATCTTTCCAAAAAAAACAATGTTCTCTTTAATCGTCAAATTTGGAAATAAGGCTATTTCTTGCGGGATTAAACCGATGATTTTCCGAATTCGATCAGGTGATTTTTCAACATGAATTCCATCGAGAATCACTTCGCCTGAAGTAATCTTCAATAACCCGCATATAATTGAAATCAGCGTGGTCTTTCCTGCTGAATTGGGACCCAATAAACCATAAAAAGCACCTTTAGGAATTTGAAAGCTGATTCCTTTTAAAGCCTCATCTTCCGCTTTTTTATACTTTTTATGCAGATCTTTTATTTCAATAATATTCAAATTATCAAGCATATCGTTTTACTTATTCAAGCTTTCAACTCCTTATATATTATGCAAAGTAAAGCAATTTTAGTGAATTTTCAATAATTTATGTGCTATGTTGCTTGAAATATAAGGCTTAAGCACCCAATAAGATTACACAATGAAACACTGAAAAAACAGAATGGTTCAGTCTTTTTCAAAATAACATCCTTCTCCACTTTTTACTGTTTGATATATTGAAAATTCAGCTAATTTTACCGCTGAAAACAACCCTACAAAATGAAACATTTTCTATTCATATTTTTTATTCCGCTTAGTATTATTTTCTCTTCACATGCTTCACTTGGTCAAAATGCAACCATTAGAGGATTTGTTTACGAAAAAGATAATGGTGAACCGGTAATTTTCACGAATGTATACCTTAAGAAGACTACTTATGGCGCTGCTACCGATGTCAATGGGTATTTCGCCATAAGTCAAGTGCCCGCAGGAAGTTATACTTTAATGATTACTGCAGTTGGTTACGATTCTATTGTGGTTCCTTTAAATCTGAAAAACAATGAAGTAATCAGTAAAAAGTTATATCTGACAAAAACCGTGTATAACTTACAGATGTTCAATGTTTCTGCCGAAAAACAGGATGCAAAGACAGAAACCAAGACTTCGGTAGTGAAAATTTCACCGAAACAGGTTAAATCGCTTCCTACCATTGGTGGACAAGCTGACCTTGCTCAATATTTGCAAGTTTTACCGGGGGTCATTTTCACCGGTGACCAAGGGGGGCAATTATATATCAGAGGGGGCTCTCCTATTCAAAACAAAGTACTCCTTGATGGTATGGTCATATATAATCCTTTTCATTCCATTGGTTTATTTTCTGTTTTCGATACCGATATTTTAAGAAATGCCGATGTATATACCGGTGGTTTTGGAGCCGAATATGGAGGAAGGATTTCTTCAGTTATGGACATTAAAACACGTGATGGAAACAAAAAGCATTTATCCGGAAAAATTGATGCTTCCACCTTTGGTTCCAAGTTGCTATTTGAAGGCCCCATTGTAAAACAAACGGATTCGAGCCGAGGGAGTTCTTCTTTTATTCTTTCTTTTAAAAACTCCTATTTAAAACAAAGCTCGAAACTTTTTTACAATTACATTGACCCAAACGGCTTACCATTTAACTTTAACGATCTTTATGGTAAACTTTCTTTTAGCACCACCAATGGGAGTAAAATCAATTTTTTTGGGTTTAGGTTTCAAGATGATGTAAATTATAAAGCGGTTTCCAATTTTAACTGGAATAGCTTCGGATTGGGAACTAATTTTATCGTAATTCCAGGAAGTACCTCTTCTTTGATCGAAGGTATTGTATGTTATTCAAAATATAATATTTCTCTAACCGAAGCTTTGTTACCTCCCCGAACCAGTGAAATTGACGGTTTTAATGTAGGATTGAATTTCACTTCCTTTTCCGGTAAAAATCAATTTAAATATGGTTTCGAATTAAATGGTTTTACTACCAATTTCAACTATTTCAACAGTGTAAATCGAAAAATTGAACAAAAAGACAACACTACTGAAATTTCCGGTTTTATGAAATACAAATGGGTTTTCAAAAAATTCATAGTGGAACCCGGGCTTCGTTTGCAATGGTATGCTTCTTTATCTAATGTATCGCTTGAACCTCGCCTTGCTCTTAAATACAATGCATCCAATAGGCTTAGATTTAAGTTGGCAGGAGGTTGGTATTCGCAAAATCTTATAAGCGCTACCTCCGACCGTGATGTGGTGAATTTATTCTATGGTTTCCTTTCCGGGCCTGAAAATTTACAAAACACCTTTGATGGAAAAGATGTTACGTCTAAACTTCAAAAGGCTCAACACATTGTTTTAGGATTCGAATATGACATTAATAAAAATCTGAATATCAATATCGAAGGATATTATAAATATTTCTCTCAGTTAAGTACCATCAATAGAAATAAAATTTTCGACGACAATGACGTGGATTATGCAAATAAACCCGATTATTTCAAAAAAGATTTTATCATAGAAAACGGGGATGCTGAAGGAATCGATTTCGCTATGAAATACGAATATAAGAATATTTATTTTTGGGCAGTATATTCATTAGGCTATGTAAATCGTTTTGATGGCTATTTATCCTATGTTACGCACTACGACAGACGCCATAATATAAATTTAGTGGCAACATATCAATGGGGTAAATTCAATTGTTGGGAAGCAAGTGCTCGTTGGAATATCGGATCCGGTTTCCCCTACACTCAAACTCAAGGATTTTACGGTAACATTCCCTTTACCGGTGGAGTTGGAACCGATTATACCACATCCAACGAATCTATTGGTATTCAATATGCCGATTATAATAAAGCGCGTTTGCCTTGGTACCATCGTTTGGATGTAAACTTAAAAAGGAAAGTTCGTTTTACCGAAACGGTTGTACTTGAAATTAATGCCGGGGTTACCAATGCATACGATCGCCAAAATATTTTCTACTACGATAGAATCAAAAATCAACGGGTTGATCAGTTGCCATTGATGTGGAATGTTGGATTGGGATTAAGCTTCTAATATTCAGCCTTCTATCAGTCAAACAATTTATGTTTTTTAGTCAGTTTGTGCTTTTGATTGAAGCATAAGGTCGTGTAACTTTTTATACTTCCCTTCCATTTTCATTAATTCATGATGGGTCCCTCTTTCCTGACTTCGTCACTTATTTTCCTTTGAATTTATAAATATCAATATATCAACTGCTTGAATGATTAT
>CAZJBB010000016.1:0-27605 GCA_964543995.1 uncultured Bacteroidales bacterium | reverse complement strand
CTACACGGCTCTGAACACTCTTTCCCTACACGACGCTCTTCCGATCTCGACATTAGAAATGTTTAATCCTAAACCATAGGAACTTTTTTCCAGTCCTTTAATTCTAAGTTCCTTTTGATAATACAAGCCAATGTCCGCAGCTACAGATTGTCCTGCATGAGAAGCTTGTCCACCGACATTCTGCCCTAAAGTAAGATTAGAATAAATATAACGCAAAGCCACAGCTGCAGAAAAATGATCCGTCAATTTACGAGAATAGGCTAAATCAATGGCAAATTCATTGGGCTTGTAATCCCCTTGTGATTGGCCATATTGGTCTGTAAAGGTAATGTTGCCAAGTGAGAAATATTCTAATGAAGCAGACAAGGCATTCATATCGTTAAATTTGTAATAGCCTGACAAATACGCCAAGTTAATATCATTTACTAAGGCTCTTAACCAAGGGCTATATGAAACGGCCAACCCCATTTTGTTTTTTGCAAAGGGATACTTTGCTGCATTCCAATGCTGAGAATTTGCATCTGGAGTGGAAGCAACACCGGCATCACCCATAGCCCCTGAACGTGCATCCGGAGCAATCATCAAAAAAGAAACAGCGGTAGTAATGGTATTGATATCCCCCCCTAAAAGACCATTGGGAGTGATTTGGGCTTTTGTTTCAACTCCAAATAAAACAAACAGCGATAGGATGACTTTAAAAAATAACTTCATGAGTAAAATATTTGATTCATTGTTATTAAAATCCAATAAGTTAACAATTTAACTCTAGCATTGGTTCTCATAACAAAATAATTTAGATAATTTTAAGATTGCAAAAATAACGAAAAAAAAAACATTTTATTACTTATTTCAGAATTACTAATTTTTCAAGTTTTTCGGCATATTTTCCATCAGGATTTTTAACTTTCACCTTATATATGTATACCCCTCGCCCAAGGTTATCTCCAAAATCATCTTTCCCATCCCAAGGAATAGGTTCATTTCGGTATCCATCAGTAGTAATTGTGGTTTGAATATTCTTGACAATTTTTCCGCTTATGGTGAATATTTGAATTTGTACCTCTAAAAAACAGCAGGGTTGATTGTGTTCAAAATAAAAAGAAGTACTGGTTGTAAAAGGATTAGGATAATTCAACACATGCTTTAAGGCAAGTTCTGAAGAAGTAGCTACAATAAAATCAAGGTAGGTTTCTGAGGAGTTATTGTAAACATCCCAAACTTTTACTTTTAAGTTATGTGGTCCCTCGGCCAAATTATAAAAAGGATAGCGGATGAAGCCTTTTTGGTAACTATCCATATCTGCCTCATAATAATCATTCAGCACGAAAGGCTTACTGCTTACATTATCTAAAACTGCAGTAATGTCGTGTCCAATCCCATTTCCAACAGTATTTACCCCACCTGAATCACTTACATCAATGATGAGCAAAGGATTCTCATTCGTTTCTCCTCCTTGAGCAAATTTTGAGTTGTTCAGGTACATTTTAATACGAGGACCCGCCGCATCAATGGTTTGATTTGTGTCGACTCCACCTATCACAATTTGTTCATAATAACCAGTGGCATCGTAAGCATCGTTTTTTGCGTAATAACTTATCTTACCTAAACCAAACTGGTAAGCAATGTCTTTTGGAACAATAAAGCTAAATGTAAAATCCCCATTCACAACCTTGGCTTTTCCTTTGTATAATACATTTTTTTGAAGGGTAAAGGTAAAAGGATAGCTACTGCCCGGATCATTTGCTAATGTCGTTATATTCAACGACTTATCAAATACTTGAGGATATACAGTTCCATTAAAATCAGTGATTTTATTCCCGTTTTCATCTTGAATAGCACCACTAACCGTTACTTTTGAAAGCGCTTTTAGCGTGTCGTTAAGCAAATTGGCGGCATGAGCATTTACCAATGTTGTTACCACTTTCTGTTTTGGGTATGCCGGTACAACGGCAGGGTCGCCAAGTAACACGAAATTACGGATATACAAATTATTGCCATTATCATTTTTTGCTTGGTACATTGCTGTAGATAGCGCTAAATATTTGCCGTCTAAATCTTTTTTAAACAAAAACTTATACAAAGAAAGATTTAAGGAAAAGTTTGAATTTGAGTAAGCCAAACGTGTGGTAGTCAATAATGAGATACCTCCTCCTTCAGGGTTAAGCAACACCAGTTCTCCTGCTGTTTGGAGCTGAGGGTTATCAAACCGGCTAAATTCACAGGTTGCAGTAATAAAAATTGGACAATTATTTTTATTAGACCATCGGTTAATATCTGCAATTTCGAGAACCCTTTCGTGAGCCCAACCCAATTCGCCCCCATGCCCCGTGTAGTTCATAAACAAAGCCCCTTTGGTTACTCTTTGATTTATGGCATAGGTTACATCCGGATATCTTTGACCTCCGGGAGTGGATTCTTGCTTATAAGCATCAAAGTATATTTTATCTATGTTGAGCTGTTTATTATTAGTCTTAACAAAAGTTGCCAAATTATCTGCATCGGTAATGTGCAGGTTTCCATCTTCATCATCAGCTACAAAACAAACCACGTTTCTCCAATCCCCAAAATTAGAAATCAAACTTGCATAGTTAGAACAACTTGCTGATTGATAAGAAAGGTCAGTATTACTGGTGTACCGCAAAATTTTATTAACTACTCCCTGCGCTTCCGTTTTGGTCGAAACCGGAATCCTTCCAATGCCAACATCCAGGCTACCGGTTGCATCCGGTCCTTCGTTATCGTCAAAAAGTCCATAATAATCATCCGTAACAAATGATAATGCAGGGTGCAAAGAATTATTGGCTTCATAAGCCGGAATGAGATTGGAATTATTTGGAATTCGATTTTTAGGATCATAGGAGCCATCACCAAAAAGTAGGACATACTTTAATTTTTTAGCGGTAGATGAATTGCTATATAATTGTCTCAAAAAATCACGAATTGCCGTTATATCTTGTGCACCAGAAGAATACTCATTAAATATTTGGTTTGGAGTCACAATTAATACCGATAAGTTTTGTTGTTGCTGGTGCATATTAGCTAACTGCTGTGACTCACTTATAAAAAGAGGATCCGTAACAATAACCATATCATAATCCTTTGCAGCATGTAAGTTTTGATTTTCAACTTTACCCAAGGTCTCCACAGAGTTATACATACTTCCATTAAACGCGACAAATTCCTGTGGTTTTTCCATAAGCAAATTAAATGTCAGAGCATTTCCGCTTATTGAAAATTCTTGTGATTTTACATTAAACATATCGGAGACATCCCAAATTTTTACATTTGAGTTCGCATTGGTCATGGTATACTGACATTTACCACCTATCATAGATGGGTTATAATTCCTAAAAGCCATCTGTTGCCCTGAATACGCCAAATTTCGTAAAACATTAACCTCTATATAATCGAGCCAACCGGTAGAGCTTGATAAGGGTTTAGAGTAGGATATATTCAAATTAATCAACGAACTTGTCGGGAAAAAGCTGAAAGTGTCTTGAGCTGTATAAGCATAATAATCAGTATATGAAGCTGATACTGGTGAAACTGAAGTCGTAATGGCTGTATTTGATGTTGCTGTGCTAAATGTACTTAATACTGTAGACCTTGCAGCAAAATTCAATTTGACATGGGCTTTGCTTGCCATGTTGATATCTTGGAATATAAATGGGAAATTATATGCTGTAACAAGGTCAAATTTTTCACCAAACCATAATTTCCCTGAGTTGATTAAATTTTCAATGTCTCTTTCCCAAAAGGCATAATCCTGAAATGTGGAAATATTAAAATCAGGCACAGAAGTAAGACTTTGTTGGGGTTGGATACGTTTTTTTAAACCTATTCCCGGATCAATATTTATGAAGTATGCTGAATAATCAGAATATAAATTCAAGGAATGACTAAAGCCTTTAGCAAGAGAATCATAAGTCCAAGTATTGGGTCCTTTAGCATAAAACAAAATATAATCTTGGGGATCGAAACTTCCATCATTTCCATCCACTACTTGAATTGCGTTTTCTTGCAAATCATCGTACCTAACATCGGAATTTAACTCCGGCAACATACCGCCTCCATTACCAAAAACAGCAATGTTTGCAGGATTCAAGGAGCTAACATCTACATTTAATTTTACTAAATCGGCATACGTTATTTTGTATATACCTGAAGATTTTACTCCAATTTTAAACCAATGTCCTGAAGATAAAACCGAACTTGATTTAGTGGCAGTTTGTCTTTTTTTAATTGGTGCTTTAGATTCAGGAATTATTGATAATTCAAATGATTCCAATCTTTCAACTTTTCCGGTAGTTATATTTTTCCGAAAAGGTAAAAGCAAAATATGGGCATAAGGTTTTTCTCTTTCATAATATACATCAGATTTAACAACAACCTCATTTTTAATCACAATAATATCTGAAATCCTTTTCATTTCATCACTTGTAAGTTCTTTAAAGACAGGGTTTACGATTGAAACTTTAGATACATATACATTGGGCTGAACAGCAATTCTTTCAAAAAACATGGGAAGATTTCCAAAAGAAGCATCATTAATTGAATGGTCAAAAGCAAGAAAACTTACTTTTTCCTCCTCGCTCATTTTCAACTCTTTAACACCTTGCCAAGAAATTTTTCTAGAAATTTTAATCTCTTGCCCAAAGATTTGCAAAGAAATTGTCGTCAATATAAATATAATGGAAAATTTACATATTTTCATTATTTGAAATAGTTTATTGTATTGTAAAACGGGAAAAGATTTGGTTGAAACATTTTAAATTAAAACGAGTATAAAAGTATCATTTAACACTGTTGCAAAACGAAATCAGGAAAAAAATATTGCTAATCTAAATAAAAAAGTGGTTTTAAAAAAAAAAATTGTAATATTGTGTTCGAAATGAATTCTTCTAATTTAAGACAAAAACAATATGATTAAAAAGCTGGTAATAGCATTTTTTGCTATTCTGATACTGCTTGGGGAAAAGCAATTGTTTGCTCAGGATCCTGAGTTTTCGCAATTTTACGCCAACCCTTTATATCTTAATCCTGCTTTTGCAGGCGCTTCTGTTTGCCCAAGAGTCATACTTAACTATAGGAATCAATGGCCATCCATTTCGGGTACTTTTGTTACTTACGATGCTTCATTCGACCAGCATATAGACAAAATTGGAGGTGGCGTGGGCATTATGTTTTTAGGTGACCGTCAAGGAGAAGGTGTAATCAACACCTATAATTTAAGTGCTATTTATTCTTATCGCTTAGAATTAAGTAGAAAATGGGCTATAAAAGCGGGATTGCAAGCTACTTATGCACAAAAATCATTAGACTGGAATAAGTTAACTTTTGGAGACCAAATTCATCCGCGTTATGGTTTCGTTTTCAATACTGCCGAACAAAAACCCGGAGATCTATCCAAAAGCTATGTAGACTTCTCTTCTGGGATAATTGCTTATAGCGATGATTTTTTTGGAGGCGTTGCTATCCACCATATGACCGAACCTCAAGAAGGGTTTATTAGCATAAGTCATTTACCAATCAAGCTTACCGTTCATGCCGGGGCTGTTATCGGATTAAAACACACCGGAAGCAAAGGAAGGAGTATGCAAGATCCGACCATTTCACCCAATATTTTATATCAGCAACAGCTTAATTTTCATCAATTGGATTATGGGTTTTACCTCAACCGTTATCCCTTTGTTGGTGGACTCTGGTACCGTCAAAACTTTGAAGGTTCTGATGCCTTTATTGTATTGTTTGGAATTATTTACGACTTTTTTAAATTTGGATATTCTTATGATCTCACTGTTTCAAAATTAACAAATGTTACCGGTGGGGCTCATGAAATATCACTGTCATTCCAGCTGCCTTGCCCTGAAAAAAGGAAAAGAATTAAAGCAATAAGTTGCCCCTCTTTTTAGTTATTATATTAATTTTGCAAACCAAAAAAATAAAAAAACAACCATGTTAAGAGTAAACAAAATATTCAGTGCCTTACTGTTTTTAATGATTGCGGCCTATCTTTCCTCCTGCAATACCCCAGGGTCAAGCACCACAGGGTGGGAGTATAACAATCCGGATAATGGCGGATTTGAAGTCGCTGCATTTCAAGATCAGGCTACCGGACCCGGCTTAGTTCTCATTGAAGGGGGTACTTTTGTTCAAGGTCGTACCGAGCAAGATTTAACCTGGGAATGGAACAATATTCCTCGCCGGGTTACAGTTTCGTCATTTTACATGGATGAAACAGAAGTTAAAAATTTAGACTATTGCGAATATCTATATTGGTTAGGAAGAGTTTATGGAACCGATTATCCTGACGTATATAAAAGAGCCTTACCTGACACCTTATGTTGGAGAAATAAACTGGAATATAATGAACCCTTGGTTCAGTATTATTTACGTCACCCCTCCTACCGTGATTACCCTGTTGTAGGAGTAACCTGGTTACAAGCAAAAGACTACTGTGCATGGCGTACCGATAGAGTTAACGAAAAAATATTGATTGAAAACGGCGTATTAAACTGGGATCCGGATCAGTTAAATGAAAACAATTTTAATACTTATGCTTATTTAGCCGGACAATATGAAGGTGTGGTTAACGAAGATTTGGTTGACCTCAACCCCAGTGGATCAGGGACTCGTAAAGTACGTATGGAGGATGGTATATTTCTTCCTGAATACCGCTTACCTACTGAATCAGAGTGGGAATTTGCAGCGCTTGGTTTAATTGGAAATACATTATATGAAAGAATTATCGAAAGAAGAATTTATCCATGGAATGGCCATATTACTCGTACCGATGATAAAAAAGCCTATGGCGATTTTGTAGCGAATTTCAAAAGAGGTCGTGGGGATAACATGGGGGTTGCCGGAAACTTAAATGATGCGGCTGATATCACTGCACCTGTTTACTCTTATTGGCCAAATGATTATGGTTTGTTTAATATGGCAGGGAATGTTTCTGAATGGGTTATGGATGTGTATCGTCCACTTACTTTTGAAGATGCGTCCGACTTCCGTTCATTTAGAGGTAACGTTTATCAAACCTACAAAAGAGATGAAGAAGGTGCCATTGCTGAAAAAGATAGCTTAGGACGAATCGTGATGGTAGATGTGCAAACCAAAGAAAACTTGAATCGCAGAAATTACCGTAAAGCTGACAATATTAATTACTTAGATGGAGACGCAGGCTCTACTACCGAACCTGAATGGGCTAGCAGAAATGATTCGAGCCAAACAAATAATATGTACAGAAACGAAGGAACTGGTATGAATTCTATGATAAATGATAAAGTAAGGGTTTACAAAGGAGGTTCATGGAAAGATCGAGCCTATTATATGAGCCCCGGTACCAGAAGATTCTTAGAAGAAAATCAATCTACCGATTATATTGGCTTCCGTTGTGCAATGGCACGACTGGGCTCTCCGGTAGCTAAATAAAATGCATTAAACTAAAAAAAAACCGCTTATGAAAGCGGTTTTTTTTTATAGTTCGTCATTTAAATACGTAGACGTATACCCTATATTTCTATTAACCAACTGCTCCGGGGTTCCTTCAACGATAATGTAACCTCCCTTTTCTCCTCCTTCCGGACCTATATCAAAAATATAATCGGCCGTTTTTATCACATCTAGATTATGTTCAATTACGATGATGGTATTTCCTCTGTCGACCAACTTACTTAATACGCCCATTAAAATATGTATATCCTCAAAATGCAAACCCGTTGTGGGTTCATCCAGAATATACAAGGTTTTACCGGTATCCTTTTTTGATAATTCAGCAGCCAATTTTATCCTTTGAGCTTCGCCACCCGAAAGCAAGGTTGAAGGATGCCCCAGGGTAATATAACTCAATCCCACATCTTGCATGGTTTTGATTTTATGCTGAATGGCCGGAATATTTTCAAAAAACTCAATTGCTTGATCTATTGTCAAATTTAATACATCATTGATAGACTTATTCCTATAACGAATTTCTAAGGTTTCTCTATTGTACCTCATACCATTGCATTCGTCACAATTCACATAAACATCGGGCAGAAAATTCATTTCTATGGTTTTAACTCCCGAACCTCCACAAGCTTCACACCTTCCGCCTTTCACATTAAATGAAAACCTACCCGGTAAATACCCTCTAATTTTCGATTCGGGCAACTGAGCAAATAACTTGCGAATATCATCGAAAACACCAATATAGGTTGCCGGATTCGACCGGGGTGTTTTACCAATGGGCGATTGATCTACTTCAATCACTTTATCAATATGGTTAAATCCCTCAATCTTTTCGTAAGGAAGGGGAGTCTTTGTAGCATGGTAAAAGTGCTTTGCCAGTATTGGGTACAATGTTTCGTTAACAAGACTTGATTTCCCACTCCCTGAAACTCCTGTTATGCAAATTAATGTACCTAAGGGTATTTTAAGTGTAACATTTTTCAAGTTATGACCCGTGGCTCCGGTTAATGTGATAAAAGAACCATTCCCATTTCGTCTTTTATCCGGTACTTGAATGGTTTTCATACCACTGAGGTATCTGCAAGTTAAAGACTTACAATTTAGCATTTCAGAAGGGGTTCCATGCGCAACTATCCTTCCGCCATGGTTCCCGGCACCGGGACCAATATCCACAACATAATCAGAGGATAGGATCATTTCTTTGTCATGCTCCACAACGATAACGGAGTTACCCATATCTCTGAGATTTTTCAAAGTTCCAATCAGTCGTTGATTATCCCTCTGATGCAAACCGATACTGGGCTCATCTAAAATATACAATACGCCGGTAAGTTGAGAGCCAATTTGGGTGGCTAATCGAATACGCTGTGTCTCTCCACCCGATAGCGTTCCGGCAGAACGCGAAAGGGTCAGATACTCTAATCCAACATTTAAAAGAAACTCAATTCGTGAAGAAATTTCATTGATAATCTCTGTAGCCACATAGAGCTTTCTATCATCAAGCTTAGTATGCAGTGTTCCTAGCCAAAGCAATAAATTTCTTAATCCCTGATCACTTACCTCTGCAATATTTTTATTGTCAATTTTGAAATATAAAGCTTCTTTTTGTAATCGGCCACCAGAACATTGCGGGCACACCTTGCTGTTCATGAAGTTATTAATCCACTTTTTTAGCGAAGGAGAAGAAACTGAATCATTGTTCTGATTGATAAGGAAATTAACTATGCCTTCATAATTCAAATTATATGTTGAACTTACACCGATAAAATCATTGTGAATTTTAAGTAATTCATTTGATCCATATAGGATTACATTCAAGGCATCTTCGCTGAATTCTTTAAGAGGGGTAGTTAATGTAAAATCATATTTTGCTCCAATAGCTTCCAATTGGCGAAAAATCCAATTGTTTTTATAGGGTCCTAGAGGGGCTATCCCCCCTTCTTTAATGTTCTTAGTATTACTTGGAATTATTTTATTTAAATCAATTTCTGAAATGGTTCCTAGGCCATTGCATTTTTGACATGCCCCATAAGGAGAATTAAACGAAAAGGTGTTGGGTTCGGGATCATTATATGAAATTCCTGAAGTTGGACAAACCAACAATCGACTATAAAAATATGTTTTATCATCACTAACATCTACCACTGAAACCGATCCTTTTCCATGCTTTAGTCCTAATTTAAGCGACTCGGTTAGCCTATGGTGATTTTCCGGTGAAACCGTAAACTGATCTATCACAATATCAATGTCATGGGTTTTAAACCTATCGAGCAAAAGGCCAAATTTCAATTCTTGAATTTCGCCATCAATTCTAACTCGTAGAAAACCCAACCGACGAATATTCTCAAACAGCTCCCGATAATGACCTTTCCGCCCTTTGATTAATGGGGATAGTATAACAATCTCTTTATCGTGGTACTTTTCTTTAAATAACTGAACAATTTGCTGTTCTGAATAACGCACCATTTTTTCCCCTGAAACATAAGAATAAGCATCCGCAACTCTTGCATACAACAACCTTAAATAATCGTATATTTCAGTAATGGTGCCTACCGTTGAACGCGGGTTTCTGCTGGACGTTTTTTGCTCAATTGAAATTACAGGACTTAGGCCTATGATTCTATCCACATCAGGGCGTTTAAGTTCACCAATAAACTGCCGAGCGTACGCAGAAAAGGTTTCCATATACCTTCTCTGCCCCTCCGCATAAATGGTATCAAATGCTAAAGATGATTTTCCACTTCCACTGATTCCGGTGAACACAACTAATTGGTTATGGGGTATTTTCAAATCAACATTTTTTAAATTATGCACTCTTGCGCCCATAATTTCTAAATACCCTTGATTCATCAAGATGGTTCTTTCGTTATCTTTTGACTTCGTTTTTTTTTGCAACATTCAGGAGAAAATGGCTTAATTGCCGATTAGTTAATTATTTCAGTGGTGTCATTTACCAAAGCATTGGGATTTTTTACTTTTGAAATAAGCTCATTATACAATAAAAGCTTATTTTGTGGAAAAGCAATTTCATATTGCTTTCTGCTTTTGTTGGTTAGTTTCTTATCGCGTAACCAAGGATTGAATTGTTTTAAAATCTTATAGGTTGACTTATTACTTTTTGCAAAATCTGACAAATTGGTAATGCTGGAATCAACTTTCACTTTGTAGGTGGGTATGGGGGGATATAAATCTTTGTTTCTCAAATAATAACCATAGTTAGAAGGTTTTTGAAGAATAAGCTTTAAGGATAAAATCCTAAACAAGTAACGAGTTGTTTCTGTATTTAAAAAAACATCGTAATAATTTGTAGATTGTTGAAATTCATATTGTTTCTTCAAGCCATTTTCGCCCATATTATAGGAAGCAGCAGCACTGGTCCAAGAATTAAAGTTCGAAAATCCGCTTTTTAAATACTTACATGCAGCCACCGTGGCCTTTTCTAAATGGTATCGTTCGTCAACCTCTTCATTTATTTCTAATCCGTATTTTATACCGGCATCTGTCATGAATTGCCAAAAACCACTTGCTCCGGAGGGCGAAGTGGTGTTCACAAAACCGCTTTCTGCCAATGCAAGATATTTAAAATCATCAGGAATGTGCTGCTCTTTTAAAATTGACTCAATTATGGGGAACCATCGATTGGCTCTTTTTATCATCTGAACGGTGTTCGATTGCCAATACGTGTTTATCAATAATTCTCTTTCTAAATTCTCTCGAACATCCAAATTTTCCAATGGCACTTTTTCATTTGCAAAATACAATTCTTCAGGAATTTCTACCGTAAATATTTTATAGTTGTTTTTAAAAGCAGAAAGGTAATTTTTGTCCAAATCACTTGTTTTACTTGAAGAAAAAACAAAAACTTTTAGCAGTAATACCACGAGGACTATAACAATCAAATAGGTTGTTATAGGTTTTTTTGCTGTTGTTTTATTTATTTTCATAAGCTGCTTTATTACGATTCGAGATATAAAACAGCACACTGAACTCCAACAAAAACACCGATATAAATACTACAGAGTGCCATAATTTCCAGTTGTTTAAATAATTCAAAATGACTACCGTCAAGATAAGGGAAATCAAACTTAAGCCCAAAAAAGTTAATGCAACCTGTCTATCGGAAAATCCCAAATACGATAAATGGTGGGTGGTATGATCTTTTCCCCCAACAAAGGGTGAGCTTTTTTTCAAAAGTCTTTTAATAGTAACAGTGGTGGTATCAATTATTGGCAAAGCAAAAGCGATAATGACCGTAATAAAGTTCTTAGACGGAACAACATTATTTTCATTAAACCCTGAATTCCAGAAATATAAAATCCCAATACTAGCCAGAAGAACTCCAAGAAACTGACTACCGGTATCACCCATAAACATTTTAGAAGGGTTCCAGTTGAAAAAAAGAAAACCGACCAAAGAAGCCAACACCCCAATCAATAAAATCATGATGGGGTCGAAATAAGCAAACCGAATAAGCTCGCTACAAATAATAATTAGCAATATATTTATCGAAACCAATGTAGCTATGCCATCCATATTGTCCAACATATTAATCGAATTCATGATGCCTATTACCCAAAATAAGGTAATTCCATAATTGATGATTGAATATTCAGAAATGTATATATAGGTTCCTGTCAAAATAAGAATAATTCCAGCCGTGATTTGAGACAACAATTTAATTTTCACATTCGTATTATAGGCATCGTCGTATAGGCCCATAATAAAACCAATGGTGCAAGCCAAAATAATTCCTATATATCTATAATTCAAGAATATTTCATTTTTTGAATCTATAAATGCTGTTGAAATAATGGAAAATAAAAAAATGATAAAGAATGAAATTCCTCCTAAAGCCGGTTTTGACTCAGAGCTCCATCTTATGATTGTATCCTTATGATTCCTAATCCCTAGAGTCTTAGAAAATTTCAATAAAAGTGAGTTAATAGCCACCGAAAATAATAAACACACAGAAAACTGTATTAATATGATTATCAATAACTTAATCTCATATTTTTCCATATTAAAAATACAATTTTGATGACTTCAAAGTATTAAAAACAACATCTTTATCTGATAAAATCGGGTTTTCAATTCCCCATTCTATATTCAGGTCCGGATCGTTCCATAATATACCATCTTCCGAATCCTTGTGATAAGTATTTGAACATTTATAAAGAAAAATGGTATTGTCTTCCAATGCTAAAAACCCATGCGCAAAACCCTCCGGGATAAAAAGCATTTGATTGTTTATTTCTGAAAGCATACAAGAATAATATTTCCCAAATGTTTTCGATTTTTCTCTAATATCCACAACCACATCAAGAATGCTTCCTTTAACAACCCTAATTAGTTTGGCTTGAGCATAGGGTGGTCTTTGGAAATGCAACCCCCGTAACACATTTTTCTTTGAAACGGACTGATTATCCTGAATGAAATCGGTTTTAATGCCAAATTTTTCTAATTCTATTTTCGAGTAAGATTCATAAAATGATCCTCTTGCATCATTAAATATGTTGGGCTCAATTAAGAATAGCCCTTCAAATGAGGTTGGAATTACTTTCATTTTTTTCTTTTGAAATATGTATTCAATCGACTTTTTGATTTTACGGTATCGGAATCATCATCATAATAACCATTTCCGCTAGCGTAAGCATAGCCATATCCATAACTGCTACCATATCCCTTATATCCTTTTGCATAATATCCGGTTCCGGTTTGATCCACTGCATTTAAAATTACAGAAAGACGCCGAATGTTACTTCCTTTTATCAAAATTTCTGTGTTTTGTATATAAAATCTCTTTGAGAAATTTGATTTAAATATATACAATGGATAATCAGCTATTTGCAAACTCTTCATTGCGTCTGTAACAATTCCAATGGGTGGATTATCAATAATAATATAGTCATACTTTTCTTTAAGTTTGATAACGACTTCTTCTAATTTACCTCCGATGATAAGCTCAGAGGGATTTGGTGGGGTTGGCCCTGCAGTAATAAAATGTAAATTGGGAGAAAAACTTTCGAAAATGCATTCATCAATACTATTTTTACCGGTGAGCAAGGTACTCATTCCTTTTGTATTTTCAACTTCAAATCCCAAATGAATTTTCGGTATTCTCATGTCTAGGTCAAGGAGGATAACTTTTTTCTCTGAAAAAGCAATCACGCCCGCCAAATTGATGGCAAGAAATGTTTTTCCTTCTCCCGAAACGGTGGATGTAATTGCAATTACTTTAGAGCCAGGTTCATTGGATATAAACTGCAAATTGGTTCTTATCGAACGCAAGGATTCTGCAACCACCGACTTTGGTCTTTTATCAACAACAAGTTGAGATTTAGGGATTTCTTTTTTGTATTTCGGAACTACACCTAAAATGGGGACATCAATGTATTTAGAAATATCAGTAAGCGAAATAATATCATTATAAAACAAATACTTAACAATAACATAGGTAATGGACAGCAATAATGCAATAAAAAGAGCGGTCAAATAAATGGTGCTTTTAACAGGGAAAATAGGGTTTATTGAAGGTTGGGCTTTCTCTAAAATACTGCTTTCTGAAGTAAAACCGGCCTTTGTAATCAAATATTTAGTTCTTGCATCCAAGAGCTCTTCGTAAAACTTCTCACTAATCGAAGAGATCCTTTGAAGTTTCTTAAAACCAATGAGATTTGAACTGTCGGTGAGGGATTGACTCTTTGAATACAAATCATGAAGGATGGCAATGAAACTCTTTTTTCGGGTATTTAAATTCGATTGGATAGAGATTATTGTTTCCTTGATTAATCTTTTTTGAAACTCAATTTTGGAATTTAGCAGCTTTATTTTCTCGCTATTTTCAGTTAATGAAAAAGAAAGTTCATCTTTTCGGGTTAAACTTTCATTTAAGTCGGTGAGCTTCTTTTGCAATTCTCCTTGGTACTCAGTTCCGGCTAAACTGGTCATTAAAGAAAAAACATCCGGCTTTTCTTTTTGATTTATTTCCTTGAGCATAGAATTACAAATATCATTCTCAATATCAATATTTTGCACTTTTTGCTCTACCAGTGAATAATTATTCTGGATAACTCCAAGCGGTTTAATATTGCTAAAATCCATTTTAATTTTATTTCCCGCTTTATATTGAGAAACGGATTCCTCGTTCTCACTCAAGGAATTTTCAAGTATATTTAATTGCTGATCAATAAATTTAATGACATTATTAGCACTTTCCTGCTTTTTTTCAATATCATAAACCTTGAATTCTTCGGCAATTCCATTAACAATATCTGCAGCTCTTAAAGGGTTTTTGTCTCTAAATTCAATGGAAATGGTTTTAGAAAATTCGTTTAAAATATTAATATTCAGATTCTTTGAAAAATAAAACACCAATTTTTCCGGATTCAATGCCGTTATAAAAAACTTTGAGTTAAAAACATCCTTTAGATTTTCTGAATTTACATGAATTCTCACCATTACACCGGGAAAACAAACGGAGTCACCAAACTTACAAGCTTTCTCAAAAGATTGTCCCTGAAGATTATAATGAAGTTTACAATAATTATCATTAGCAAACTCAATGTGAATAGGAACATCATATATATTTGGGTCCAACACATTAACCTCAGCTGAAAAGGGACATTTCCCATAGAGGTCTTCTTCCAAAATAGTTCCTACTCTATAGTACAAAATTTTTAATGGCAATTTATTAAAAACCCGACTTAAAAAAGCTGGGGAACGAATAAAATCCAACTTTTTAAAAATGTTATCTTCTTTTACTACATTTTCGTTTTTTAAAACATAGGTAGATTCATTGTTATCATCCACTTGTATCACCGATCGTGTGCTATAAACAGGTACAGAGTATCGAATGAATGCAAAAGCAAATAACAAACAAACCACGAAAATCATTACAATTAAAAGGAGATTCTTCTTGAGTATTTTCCAAAACAAATGAAAATCCAGCTCGTCGTTAACTTTTAAAAATCTACCGGAGTTCATACTATTTAAAAATATTGTAAATCAATAATATAGCTGAAATTACTGACAAAAATGCTGTGACTTCTGAAACCGTTCTGTCCGGAATTCTATTTTTGGGCTCAATATAAATTATATCATCCGGATGAACAATGATATTGCATCTCTTAGCACTTTCCATACTTAATAAATCCAAATGAAAAACCTTGGGATGGCTCAAATTTCCTCTTATCAGTTTAATTTTATTTGCTTTTCCATCATTGATTCCTCCAGCAAGTGCAATCACCTCAACAATATTCATTTGCTGATTGGGAATGATTATTACTTTCCCATTATTAAACTCGCTTCCATTAAAAACAGTCACTTTGAAGTTAATTATTTTTATTTTAACAAAAGGTTTTTGATAATAAAAAGCATATTTTTCCTCCAGCATTTTCTCTAGCTGTCTAATGCTTAACCCATTAACAATCAGCATCCCCAATAAAGGAAACTTACAGTTTCCATCATAATCAACAGAAATTTTCAGGGGTACTGCTAGTTGAGCCTGAGAACCAACAAAGGCATCGACACATTTTTCTCCATTACCGGTATAAATAGAAAGTTCAAATTCATCAAAGGCTTTTAAAGTATATTCATAAAGTCCTGTATCAGATGGAAGGGCATCATATACAAAATTTCTTTGGGTAGTAAAAAGTTTTCCTGTGTTAGAATTACAAGAAATTAATAAGCCGGATAATAATAAGAAAAAGAGAATCTTCCTCATTTGTGCATTTATTGTTGACAAAAGTAAGGAATTTAAGAAAAAATAAAAAGAAGGCAATAAATTTTATTGAATCTGGGTCATCAGTTCAGCATAAAGCGCTTTTACATCTTCGCATAGACGTTGATAATGGAATCTTTCTTTCACGAATTGCCATCCCAAACCCGACATCTCTTTTCTCAATTGCTCATCTTCAACGAGGCTAATCAAGTTTTCGAAAAATGCTATTTTTGACTCCTTGGGCGATAAAAGTGCTGTTTTACCGGGAATTACCACGTTTTCTATTCCTCCTACATTCGTACTTACGATTGGGACACCCATGGCTTGAGCTTCAATAAGGCTGACAGGAGTACCTTCGTTAAGTGAAGTCAACGCTAAGATATCAGAACCGGCAAGGACGCTATCGATGTCTTTACGCCAAGAAGTGAAAACGATATCTGATTTTTCTGTAATCGTCTCAAATTCAGAAACACAGAGCTTCAGTTTTCGAGCAAAGGCTTGTAATTCATTTCGCATTTCACCATCTCCTACAATAAAAGCCCTTACTCTTTTGTCAGAATTCAATTTCACATAATGGATTGCTTCAATAAAAAGCATATGATTCTTGATGGGAACCAAACGACCAATGATAGAAACAAGAATTTCATCTTCCTTCACTTGAAATTCATTTCTAAAAAGCTTCCTCTTGTTGGAAGACTCTTGCTGAAATTTACTTAAGTCGAACCCTAAGGGAACCATCTTTACTTTATCCGAATTAGAAATTTGATATTTAAAAACAAGTTCACTTTTTTGCTTTTCACTGATGGCTATAATGGCATTGGTTCTTTTTGCCAGCCATCGCTCAATTTTTACAATAACTCTCGTTTTTATCTTTCCAAAGTATGAATCGAATACATGACCATGAAAAGTGTGCACAACAACAGGAACCTTTTTACGAAATGCGGCAAAACGACCAATGGCACCTGCTTTTGAAGCATGGGTATGAACAATGTCCGGATTAAATGTATCAATGATTTTACAGATTTCCCTAAAGGCGGCAATATCATTTCTAAGACCTAAACTTCGCTTCATTTTACTAATAATCAAAGGCTTAACCTTATATTCATCAGCTAAAAACAAAGAGTTTCTTTCCGATTCTTCACAATCGCCACCTATCAGCAAGGTTTCAAAGTCAGGTTCCAAAAATCGAGTGAGCAACACCGCATTATGGGTGGGACCACCAATATTAAATCGATTAATAATCCTTAAAACCTTTGGCATATTTCAAGTATTATATTTTCTCCACCAATGTTGAAACACTATCAGTGCCCATATATTAGCAGGTGCATCCCCGGGACTTGAAGAGAACAATTTATTAATCAGTGTTGTAACACTTTCAGGATTAAATATTCCTTGTTTGGTGATGAATTCTACTGAAAGATAATCCTTTAGCAAGGGATTCAATTCGTTTTTTAACCATACACATAATGGGACCTCAAATCCATGCTTGGGTTTATTAAGAATTTCTTGAGGTAATAAATGGCCAAAGGTATCCCTTAAAATTCTTTTCTGTTGCGTTCTATGTATTTTATAATCAGGCGGTAATGAAAAAGCAAAATCAACAATACTTCGGTCTAAAAAGGGTGATCTTAATTCAAGTGAGTTTGCCATCGACATTAAATCGGCTTTAACTAACATATCGTTTTGCAAAACAAGTTGTACATCATGTTGTAATACCTCATTAAAATCCCCACCTTCAGAAAAATGGGATAAAATATTATTCTTTCTTTGTTCAAAATTCGAATAGTTTGTGTTTTCAGATAAAACATTAGCTGCTCCCACGGAATCGTTTAACGAACACCAAGCCCAATAACGTTCTGAAACGCTCAATTTTGCACTGTTACAAAAACGATCCAATTGGCGAAACTTATTTCCAAAATAGTTGTTTCTTGACTTTGGGAGCATTTTCCAAAGAAAAGAGGTGTTTCTTGCAAAAGGTTTTGCAAGAAATGAATTTCGAAATATGTATTCTGCTTTATGTTTTTGATATCCGCCAAACAATTCATCCGCTCCATCGCCTGTTAATGCCACACTCACGTGTTTTTTAGTTTCATGGCAGAGCATATACAAAGGAATTGCGGAAGAGTCAGCAAAAGGTTCATCTATATAATCTAGAATCTGGTAGATATTTTCAAATATGTCTTTTTGTTTTACATTGATTTCAGTATGATGGGTCCTGTATTTTAAAGCGACCATTTTGGCATCCTTACTCTCATCGAAAAAACTGGACTCAGGAAATCCAATGGAAAAAGTATCCAGAGTATACTTATGCATTGAAGCCAGGGCAACGATGATAGAGGAATCAATGCCCCCACTCAAAAAGAAACCTAATGGAACATCGGAAAGTAGCCTATGCTTTACTGAATCATCTAATAAGGAATACATTCGTTTGCAAGCGGTTGAATAATCTGTATTAACCTGATATCCTGACTTATAAACAACATCAGTATAGCCTTTTTCTGTGACAGTATTATTCTTTATCATTAAAAAATTGCCGGGTTTCAGTTTTTTAATACCGGAAAAAATGGAATCAGGCCCCGGAATATAATTGAGCTGCAAATACATATACAAAGAGGTAAGATCCAATTCCTTTTTAACGGGATATTTCAATAGGGATTTCATTTCGGAAGCAAAGACTATAACATCCTCTGTTTGAAACAGGAAAAGGGGTTTAATACCCAAACGATCTCTAGCAATTATAGTTGTATTACTAACCTTATCATAAATTACAAAAACAAAAAAACCATTCAATTTTTCAAGGCAAGCGATGCCTTCGATAATATAACTTTTTAAAAGAACTTCCGTATCGCTGTTTGTCGAAAATTGATGCCCTTTTAGCTCCAAACTTTTTTTAATTTCCTTGAAATTGAAGATTTCACCATTATAAACTAGGGTGTACCTTCCGGTTTCGTCGGTAAAAGGTTGGTTGGCTTCAGGAGAAGTATCAATAATGGACAATCTTACATGTCCAAACCCAATATTTTGGTAAAAAAAAGTGGAATTATTATCGGGACCTCGCTTTGTTAAAGCTAAAGTGGCGTCAAGTACAAATTTCAGAAACTCATTTCCGGATTTTGTAAAAGCAATAACACCGGTAATTCCGCACATAAAAGAGCGTTACAAGTGAATGACCTCTCCGAAAGCAGAGGCTACAGCTTCCATAATTGCTTCAGACATGGTAGGGTGTGGATGTACCGCATCAATAATTTCCTTGCCGGTAGTTTCCAATTTTCTGGCCACAACTACTTCGGCTATCATTTCGGTAACATTATCCCCAATTAAATGAGCACCCAACCATTCACCATATTTCGCGTCGAAAATCACTTTTACAAAACCATCTTTTGCTCCAGCTGCCGTAGCTTTCCCGGAAGCAGAAAAAGGAAATTTTCCAACTTTAATTTCATAACCGGCTTCTATAGCTGCTTTCTCTGATAAACCCACAGATGCTACTTCGGGATTCGTATAGGTGCAAGCTGGAATATTTTTATAATCCAACGGTTCCGGATGGTGACCAGCAATTTTTTCAACACAAATAATTCCTTCGTGAGAGGCCACATGAGCTAAGGCAGGACCTTTTACAACATCACCTATAGCATAGTATCCTTCAACATTTGTTTGATAAAATTCGTCTACCATGATCTTCCCCCCTTCAAATTGAATTCCACAACCTTCCAGGTTAATGCCGGAAATGTTGGTTTCCACGCCCACTGCCGACAAAACAATCTCTGCTTCAATCATTTCCACACCTTTTTTTGTATTGACACTTACTTTACATACGTCGTCAATCACCTCAACCGATTCAACAGCAGACTGTGTCATCACTTTGATTCCTGCTTTTTTGAATGAACGTTCCAGTTGTTTAGACACATCCTCATCTTCTAAGGGAATAATGTTTGGAAGGTATTCTACCAGCGTAACTTGTGTTCCAATGGAATTGTAGAAATAAGCAAATTCTGATCCAATGGCACCGGAGCCAATGACCACGATGCTTTTAGGTTGTTTGGGAAGCGTCAATGCTTCGCGGTATCCAATAATCTTCACACCATCTTGTTTCAAGTTTGGAAGCTCTTTAGAACGTGCACCCGTAGCAATAATAATTTGCTTTGCCTCAAAAACCTTGGATTCGTTTGGACCTTGAGTCACTTCAATTTTTTTCCCGGGTAGCAGTTTACCAAACCCTTCAATAACTTCTATTTTATTTTTCTTAAAGAGAAACTGAATGCCTTTACTCATGTTTTCAGCCACATCTCTACTTCTTTTAACCATAGCGTTAAAATCAGCGCTCACCTCCCCTTGTATTGAAACACCATAATCTGCAGCATGTTTTGAATAATTAAACACCTGAGCGCTTTTAAGCAAAGCTTTGGTAGGAATGCAACCCCAATTCAAACAGATACCGCCCAATTCGGCTTTTTCTACTACTGCAACATTCATCCCAAGTTGAGAAGCTCTGATAGCAGCAACATATCCCCCGGGACCACTGCCTAATACAATAAGATCATAGTTCATAAGAGTAAGTTTAATTAGTTTAACATGCGAATTTACACATTCTTAAAATTATATTTATAATTTGTCTTGGATTATTATATGGTCTCTATTTTTTATAATCAAAGGAACATTTTTCTAACCAATACAATAGCTTCCATCATAATATCTATTTCATCTTTGGTATTGTAAAAAGCAAAAGAAGCTCTTAAAGTACCGGGGATTCCCAATCGGTCCATTAAAGGCTGGGCACAATGATGACCGGTGCGCAATGCTACTCCCATTTTATCTATAATGGTACCTGCATCATAAGGATGCACTTGTTCAATTAAAAACGACAAAACCGAAGCCTTGTTTACTGCATTTCCAATAATACGAATGTCTTCATAAGCGGTTAATCGAGAGGTAGCATATTGCAACAGTTCATTCTCATAGGCTGCAATCGACTGAATACCAAGCTTATATATATATTGAATGGCGACTTCTAAGCCCAAGACATCACCTACATTTGGGGTGCCGGCTTCAAACTTAAAAGGCAATTCATTATAAGTGGTTTTTTTGAAACTTACTTCTT
The DNA here is from genome assembly GCA_964543995.1 of uncultured Bacteroidales bacterium. Classification (GTDB taxonomy): domain Bacteria; phylum Bacteroidota; class Bacteroidia; order Bacteroidales; family CAIXTV01; genus CAIXTV01. The sequence goes on along the minus strand of CAZJBB010000016.1, from coordinate 6,339 downwards.
TGATCATTTCACCCCCCCCTTGGTAAGGAGGCATTTGCTCCAACCAAAATTCCTTTCCGTATAAAACACCCACACCCATTGGAGCATACATTTTATGTCCCGAGAAGCAATAGAAGTCACAATCCAATGCCTGCACATCTACCGCAGCATGAGATATTCCCTGTGCACCGTCAATCAACACCGGAACCTCATGCTTATGAGCCAATCGAATGATTTCTTCGATGGGATTTATGGTGCCCAATACGTTAGAAATGTGCGTAATGGCAATTAATTTCGTTTTATCAGAAATTAGTTTTTCTAAATCCTCAACTAATAAAATGCCGTCTTCATCCACCGGAATCACTTGTAATTCAGCATGATGTTCTTCACAAGTCATTTGCCAAGGAACAATATTGGAATGGTGTTCCATGACAGAAACAATAACATTATCTCCCTTTTTCAAAAAACACTTTCCGAAAGATGAAGCCACTAAATTTATGGATTCTGTAGTGCCTCGTGTAAAAACAACTTCATAGTCGTTTTTAGCGTTGATAAAGTGCTGAACACTTTTTCTGGCATTCTCAAAAGCAACCGTAGCTTCTTGACTCAAATAATGTACCCCGCGATGAATATTGGCATTTAGATGCTTATAATAATTAGTTAATGCATCTATCACCACCTGCGGTTTTTGTGTTGTAGCGGCATTATCGAAATACACCAAAGGCTTACCATTGACCTGAGTTTGCAAAATGTGAAAATCGTTTCGAATCGCAGAAAGATCGAATGTTGGCATGGGTTAAATTTTACTTAAGTCAATATTAAAAGTAATTTCTTTTTCGTCTTTACAATGTAGCATACATTGGTCACAAATGGACAATTCACCTTTAAGTCTTTTTTCCACCATTTTGTCGATTCGACTTCGGAGTACCTCTATCGTAATTTTATTAACGACCTCCATACCAAAGGCATACATCAACAACATTCGAGCAGTTCGTTCACAAATTCCTCTTGAACGCAAATAAAATAAGGTTTCCGAATCCAATTGTCCTACTGTTGCCCCATGGCTACATTTAACATCATCAGCATAAATTTCCAAGAAGGGTTTGGTATCCACTTTCGCATGGTCGGTAAGCAAAATGTTTTTATTGCGTTGAAATGCATTGGTTTTTTGAGCATCCTTTTTTACCAGTACATGACCGTTAAATGCTGCCGTAGCCTCATCGTCAATAATTCCTTTATATAATTCGTTGCTGTTACTATTGGGTTTTAAATGCTCTACAAAAATCTGACTGTCAACATGTTGTTTATGATCAACCAGATACAAGCCATAAGCATTCACGTCACAGTACTCTCCATCAATACAAACATGCGTTTCGTTGCGAATAAGCCCTCCATTTAAAGATAAAGTATTGGTAGATAAACGACTATGATCTTCAAGATAAAAGAAATTGTGTGTGTACAAAACTGATTTGTCGTCCTTATTTTGGAGTTTATGATGGTCTAAAACTGCATTTTCTGCGAGGTAATATTCAGAAACAGCATTGATAAAACTAAACTGGTGATTAATAGAATCGTCACATTGCAATAAGGTTAACTTGCTGTTTTTCCCTAAAATAACCAAGTTTCTAGGGTGAATCATTACATTATTTGACGTATTTACCAAATGAACCATTTGAACCGGTTTTTCAACTTGCACATTATCAGGCACGTAAATAAAAAATCCATCTTGTGCAAAAGCAGTGTTTAATGCTATAAGTCCATCAACCTTGCAATTTAACTTTTTAGAATAGTATGCCGCAAATAAATCGGGATACAATTTCATGACTTTCAAGAAACTGCCGGCGATGATACCGTTTTCAAAAATGGTTAGCGGTGAATGACTATATATATAATTTTGGTTTTGTTGTGTAAAAAGGTAGGTTTCAAAGTTGTGAATTTCGCATTTGAAAATATTATTGATATCTACCGGTTTTTCAGGGCTGGAATACGAAATTTCAAAATCATTTAATAAAGCGGTCTTTAAGCTGGTACTTTTCCACTTCTCTAATGCTTGGGTTGGAAATCCCAGCTTTTCAAATGCTTTAATGCCTTCGGAACGAAGGGCTGTCATTGAATCAGAATCGTAAGCAATCAGCTCCTCGAAATGCTCTTTAAAAGCATTCAGCATGTATTGCTTTTTGGTTTCGAATGGGTTGTCGGAAATGTTCATGATCCTAAGCTTGTTCTATTTCGGTTTTAATCCAATCGTATCCTTTTTCTTCGAGTATTAGGGCAAGTTCTTTGCCACCCGTTTTCACAATTCGGCCTTCAAACAGCACATGTACAAAATCGGGAACAATATAATCGAGCAAGCGCTGATAGTGGGTAATTACCACCGTAGCATTTTCCTTAGTCTTCAATAGGTTCACCCCTGTAGCCACGATACGAAGGGCATCAATATCCAAACCTGAATCGGTTTCATCCAAAATAGACAGCATGGGGTCGAGCATAGCCATTTGGAAGATTTCATTCTTTTTCTTCTCTCCACCCGAAAATCCTTCATTTACAGACCGATTGGTAAGTTTAGCTTGAATTTCAACGAATTTTTGTTTTTCTTTCATCAACTTCAAAAAATCTCCTGCTGAAATAGGATCTTCTCCCCTGTATTGACGAATTTCATTTACCGCAGTTTTCATAAAATTGCTCATACTTACCCCGGGAATTTCCACCGGATACTGAAATCCAAGGAATATACCCTCTCGGGCCCTTTGTTCAACATTCATTGCAAGCAAATCTTTATCATTGAAAAGAATAGAGCCTTGAGTTACATCAAAGACATCTCTTCCGGCAATTACCGAGGCAAGGGTACTTTTACCTGTTCCATTAGGGCCCATGATGGCATGAACTTCACCCTTATTTACTTCGAGATTAACCCCTTTTAGAATTTCTTTGCCGTTGATAGAGGCATGAAGGTCTTTTATTTTTAACAGCATAATATATTTTAAATTTTATTTGAATTTTAAATTAACCAACGCTTCCTTCCAAGCTTATGGAAAGTAATTTTTGGGCTTCCACGGCAAATTCTAAAGGTAATTTGCTAAGCACTTCTTTCGCATATCCATTAACAATCAACCCAATGGCACTTTCTGTGGATATCCCTCTTTGATTGCAATAGAACAATTGGTCTTCCGAAATTTTCGATGTCGTGGCTTCATGCTCTAAAATAGAGGTTTTATTTTCCACCTTAATATAAGGCCAGGTATGAGCTCCACACAAACTTCCAAGAAGTAAGGAATCGCATTGTGAATAATTTCTGGAATGATCAGCATTTTTTGCAATCCGCACCAATCCTCGATAGGAATTTTCGCTATGTCCGGCAGAGATGCCTTTGGAAATAATGGTGCTGCGAGTGTTTTTTCCCAGGTGAATCATTTTAGTACCGGTATCCGCTTGTTGGTAATTATTGGTAACCGCTACTGAATAAAATTCACCCACAGAATGGTCGCCTAATAATATCACTGAGGGGTACTTCCAAGTAATGGCCGAACCGGTTTCTACCTGTGTCCAAGAAATTTTTGCATGAGCGCCTTTGCAAATACCTCTTTTGGTAACAAAATTGTAAATTCCTCCTTCACCCTTTTTATTTCCCGGATACCAATTTTGAACGGTAGAATATTTTACTTCGGCATTTTCGTGGGCTATGATTTCAACCACTGCTGCATGCAACTGGTTTTCATCACGTTGAGGGGCTGTACAGCCTTCCATATAGCTAACATAAGAACCTTCGTCTGCTATGATTAAAGTTCTTTCAAATTGACCGGTATTGGCAGCATTGATACGGAAGTAGGTAGACAATTCCATTGGGCATTTCACCCCTTTGGGAATATAACAAAACGACCCATCAGAAAAAACAGCAGAATTTAATGCGGCAAAATAATTATCTCCATACGGTACCACCGAAGCCAAATACTTTTCCACCAGTTCGGGGTGGTTTTGTATGGCTTCACTCAAGGAACAAAAAATAATACCTTGCTTGGCTAAGGTTTCACTAAAAGTAGTTTTCACCGAAACACTATCAATAACAGCATCCACAGCCACTCCTGAAAGCACTTTTTGCTCTTCCAACGAAATGCCCAGTTTATTAAAGGTATCGAGCAATTCAGGGTCCACTTCATCCAAACTATTCAATAATTTCTTTGATTTGGGAGCTGCATAATAAATAATATCCTGATAATCAATGGGAGGGTGATGCAAATGCGCCCAAGTGGGCTCTTCCATTTCAAGCCATTTTCGGTAAGCTTTTAAACGAAAGTTCAGCATGAATTCGGGTTCGTTTTTCTTTGCTGAAATAAAGCGAACGGTATCTTCAGACAAACCTTTTGGCAGCGAATCCATTTCAATGTCGGAATAGAATCCATACTTATAATCGCTTTCGGTAATTTCGTTTATGATATTGTTATTGTCTTCCTTCATTATATTTGAATCCCGATTCTTAATTAGAATGTTTTTAAATAAACTACAAAATAAACATATTTGAAACACAATTTCAAATAAAAGTGTTGCTATGTTAATTCAGAAACAAAGTAGGTTAGAAATTGTTTGGAAAAGCACAGCAAATTTTATTTGCTAATTTTGCAAATCCAAATTAATATTACATGACAGAAAGAACAGAATTAAGCGATATAGGAGAATTTGGTCTCATAGACCGATTGACAAAAGACATCAAAACCAAGCATGCTTCCACATTGAAAGGGGTTGGTGATGATGCTGCGGTACTTGAATACACCGACAAGGCCATATTGGTTTCAACTGATATACTCACGGAAGGGATTCATTTCGATTTAAGCTATATTCCTTTGGTACATTTGGGATATAAAGCAGCCATAGTCAATTTTTCAGATATTGCTGCCATGAATGGGGTTCCCCGTCAGTTATTAGTTAGTGTAGCCATTTCCAATCGATTTTCTTTGGAAGCAATGGAAGAGTTATTTAATGGTTTGAAACTGGCATGTGAAAAATATAAGGTGGATTTGGTGGGAGGTGATACCACTTCGAGTGCCGGAGGGATGTTTATGTCATTGACGGTTATTGGCGAAGCCAAAAAAGAGGACGTCGTCTACCGCAACACGGCACAAACCGGAGATTTGGTTTGTGTGAGTGGTGACTTAGGAGCTGCCTACGCCGGATTGTTGATTTTGGAAAGGGAAAAAGAAGTCTTTTTGGCCAATCCACATGCGCAACCCGACTTGGAAAACAACGACTATGTACTTCAGCGTCAATTACGTCCAGAAGCGAGAATGGACATCATCACAAAACTTGCTGAACTTCAGATAAAACCGACTTCCATGATCGACATTTCCGATGGGTTGGCTTCCGAAATTATGCACTTATGTCATGATTCAGAAAAGGGCTGTAATGTTTATGAAAACAAAATTCCCATTGATTTTGCCACGGTTAAAACTGCAGAAGATTTTCAGATGAACCCTTTAATTTATGCCTTAAACGGAGGGGAAGATTATGAATTGCTGTTCACTATAAATCCTAAAGACTATGATGCCATTTCTCAAGTAAAGGAAATTACAGTTATAGGACATATCACCGAAACATCGACGGGCATGAATTTGATCACGAATGCACAGCAATCCATTCCTTTAAAAGCCCAAGGCTGGGATGGCTTTTTGAAAAACCGAAGCTTGGATTTATAATCCATTTAGATTATCCCAGTCTAAACTCAAATTCAGTAAGCTTTGATGAAGGTGATGCGTATTGCATTTTCATGGTTTATTTTGTAATTTTGGCAGCACTTAGCGTTTCCAACGTCAATCACTAAAATGAAGAATCGAAAAATCGCCTTTCATGGAATAGTAATCTTGCTATTGATTTCGGTGTTGTTCGCTTGCAAAAAGGACAAGGTTCAAAACACTGTTATACCGCTTGACTATAGAGAAGCTGTAATCGGAGAATATGTGGGCATACGGATTAATACTCAATGGACAGGAAGCGCATTTAGTTATGATACCACCCAAATTTCCATGTTTCTCACTAAATCTGCCAGTGATTCCATTATCGATTTGGCTTTCAATCCGGTAATCAGCAATTTAGCGTATTCATTTTTATATTCCGGAGGAACTTTCACTTGCACCAACTCTTTTCATGCTCCCTCTATGACCTTATCTCACGACACCTTATTTTTTCATGTTCAGCCGGGGCTGGGTCCATATTGGGACGACTGTATCACAAAGAAGAAACCTTAAGATTAATGGATGAGAAAGTGCAATAAATTACTCAGCATTATTATTCCTATAAGAACCATTACTAAAGCGATTAAACCAACAACTTTATTTACAAATTCGTGTCCAAGGGTATCAAAGTAATCATCAG
>CAZJBB010000015.1:0-28739 GCA_964543995.1 uncultured Bacteroidales bacterium | reverse complement strand
GAGATAGCTTCAGGTGACTGGAGTTCAGACGTGTGCTCTTCCGATCTGGCGCTTTAGTTATCGAAGAACTCCAGCATGCCTTAGCAAGAAATGCAACCATTTATGCTGAAATTGGCGGTGGCGGTTTAACTGCTGATGCTCACCACATTACATCTCCCCATCCTGATGGATATGGTGCTGCAAAAGCCATGCAATTTGCACTCGAAGATGCAGAAATGCTTCCAAGCCAAATTGATCATATTAATACGCATGGAACTTCGACCCCTCAGGGTGATATTGCAGAACCTAAAGCCATTTTAAACATTTTTGGAGATCATGCTTACAATATTAATATCAATTCAACAAAATCAATGACAGGGCATTTATTAGGTGCTGCTGCTGCAGTTGAGTCGATTGCTACAGTGTTAGCTATTAAAAATGGCATTGTTCCTCCTACAATCAATCATTTTACCGATGACCCTGCTTTAGATCCAAAGCTTAACTTTACGTTTAACAAAGCTCAGCACAGAGAAGTAAATGCTGCTCTTTGTAATTCATTTGGATTCGGAGGTCATAACGCTTGTATCTTGTTTAAAAAATATTCCTGATTCAATTAGTGAATTGGCTCTCCCCCTTTCTTAAATTCTTATTCTCTTCTGATAAAAAGCTATATCGTTGTATCAAAAATATTTTCGGGTTTTACCCAAATAATATTCATTTATACAAATTAGCATTTCGGCACAGTTCTGTATCACTTGATACCGGAAAAGGCACCAGAAAAAGTAACGAAAGATTAGAATATCTGGGTGATGCCGTGCTTAGTTTGGTCATTGCCGATTTCCTCTTTAAGAAATTTCCTTATCATGACGAAGGTTTTTTAACAGACATTCGTTCTCGTCTGGTAAGCAGGAGTAATTTGAATAAGCTATCCACTAAATTAGGTGTGCATAAATTGGTAAATATGGAAACTACCAATAATGTTTATCGTTCGGTTGCCGGGGATACATTTGAGGCAATCGTAGGGGCTATATACCTCGACAGGGGCTTTGTTTTTGCAAAATCAGTACTGATAGAACGAATTTTCAATCTCCATATCAATATTGATGAAGTGCTCTCTAACGACACCAACTTCAAAAGTAAAATCCTTGATTGGATTCAAAGAGAGAAGAAAGTTCATGAATTTAAAGTTACGGGCGAAAGTGGAGTCGGTTATCAGCATCAATATATTGTGGAATTAATGGTTGATGGAGCCTCAATGGGTAAAGGATATGGACATTCTATTAAAACCGCAGAGCAAAGTGCAGCACAGAATGCCTGCAAAGGACTTGGTTTAATTGAATAGTGAAGGAAAATCATTTTTTTAAGTAAGCCAGGAATATTTTTTATAATTTTATCGGGAAAAACAAATACCATGGCCATTAAAGAAGAAAAATCAACACAACAAAAACTTACGGCTTCTTTTTTTACTTCCATTATCAGTATGTCGCTAGTGCTATTTATGGCCGGTTTACTTGGACTTGTGGTACTCCATGCCAAAAAACTTTCGGATGTGGTAAAAGAAAAAATCGGATTTTCGGTAATGATAAACGATAATGTAAAAGAAGCCGAAATTATTCAGTTAAAAAAAGTAATTGATGCTGCTCCATACGTAAAAACCACTGAATACATCACCAAAGAAAAAGCTGCTCAAGATTGGAGCAAAGAGCTTGGCGAAGATTTCATGAAATTCTTAGGTTATAATCCTTTGCTTCCTTCCATTGACATTCGATTGAAAGCTGAATATGCCAACAGTGCCAGTATGGAGAGTATAGAAAAAGACTTGCTTAAAAATAAAATCATTAAAGAAGTAAATTACCAAAAACCTTTAGTGGACATTATCAATCAAAATGTAAGTCAAATTAGCCTCTTCATTTTGGTCTTCAGTTTATTACTATTGCTGGTTGCTGTGGCCTTAATAAATCATACCATTCGATTGTCCGTATTCTCGAAACGCTTTTTAATCAGAAGTATGCAACTGGTAGGTGCAACTCAATCCTTTATACGCAAACCATTTATTATTAGAGGTTTAACCAATGGATTTATCAGCATATTTGTTGCTCTTTTGCTGTTATTCGGCACCATTTATCTTTCAAACAAACAACTTCCTGACCTGATTAATCTGCAAAACATTGATATGTATCTTATGGTTGCCGGATTTGTTCTGATCTTAGGTATATTGATCTCCTACCTATCTACTTATTTTGCGGTTCGTAAATATCTCAAAATCAAAACCGATTTTCTTTATAATTATTAACATTTCTTTCCCCAATTTGAAATAAAAAGCATGTTTTCGTGCTGAAAAATATGTAATTTTACCTGCAAATTTATAATTCCGATTAAAATATACTTCTCATGAAAGAAAAAAGTAAAACCCCAATAAGTACTTCAGGCAAAACCACTGATCATAAAGCAAGCCAAGCAAAAGCGCCAAAGCACGAATTGACTTTAGTATTTGAAAAACAAAATTACATTTTAATGATTGTTGGTGTTGTACTCATTTTTCTTGGGTATATTTTGATGATTGGAGGTGGCTCTAAAGACCCTGCGGTTTTCAGCGAGGATATATTTAATTTTCAAAGACTTACCCTTTCTCCAATTTTATTGGTAGCCGGTTTTATCGTTGAGATTTTTGCAATCATGAAAAAGCCTAAAGAAGCGACTACGGAAACTAACTGATCTTTTTTATGAAGCACTTTGCCATTGTTTTATCGGGTTGCGGCGTATATGATGGTTCTGAAATCCATGAAGCCGTAATGACCATGCTGGCTATCGACAAAAACCATTGTCAGTATTCTATTTTTGCACCGGATATTTTGCAATTTCATGTAATTAACCACCTTAGCGGTGATGAAATGGCCGAAACAAGAAATGTTCTAGTTGAATCGGCTCGTATTGCCAGAGGCAAAATTGAATCGATCGACAAATTAAACGTAAATGATTTCGATGGAATCATTTTTCCGGGGGGATTTGGTGCCGCAAAGAACCTTTCTACTTATGCCTTTAAGGGAATTGATTGCGATGTTAACTCTTCCATTGCAGAAATCATACAGAATTTTCATTTTGCTAAAAAGCCTATTGGTGGATTATGCATCTCACCCGTTTTGTTATCAAAAGTTATTCCTCATTGCACGGTAACTATTGGTGACGATGTAAATACAGCTCATGATATTGATGGTATGGGTGGCACCCACATAATCTCCAAGCATGGAGAAGCGGTGGTGGATAGCAATAATAAAATTGTGACCAGTGCTTGTTATATGTTGGAAGCCAGTATAGGGCAAATATTCGATGATGCAGATGCTGTGGTAAAAGCGATGATTGAAATAGCCTAACCTTCGACTAACTGTAATTAGCTTCCTTAAATTTCTTAATTCCTATTTCAACTATTTCTTTATGGTCAAAGGCTAATGTTGGCAAATGATCTATAGGAAACCATTTCGCGTCCATAGCATCAGAGTCAGCTATAATCTCATCATGAGAGTTGAGTATTCCCCAAAATGCAACCGTAATGGTTCTATGGCGCGGATCCCTATCTATTCCACTAAAAGCATGAAATTGCTTAAAACGAACGCCTTTCAATCCGGTTTCTTCTTGCAATTCCCTTTCTACGGCATCTTCTAAAGTTTCGTTCATATTTAAAAATCCTCCGGGTAAAGCCCATTGCTTTTCGAAAGGAGGAAATTTTCGTTGAATTAACAATACGTTCCACCCTGAATCTTCTTTGTGAAAAACAACGGCATCCACAGTTACTGCCAGTCGAGGGTAAGGGTAGGAAAACATAGATAGCCTCCCAATATTAAATTACAGCATGAATTTTCAGTAAACTTTCCATCTCTTGCTGCATGGCTTTAGCTTCATCCCCTGCTTTTTCAGCAAAGGTTTCATCATTAGAAGCGTAAAGGATACTTCTTGAAGCATTAACAATGATTCCACAATCGGAATTCATTCCATACTGAGCCACTTCTTGCAAATTTCCCCCTTGAGCCCCTACCCCGGGCACCAATAGAAAATGATTTGGGGCAATTCCTCGGATATTGGCTAACATTTTGGCTTGGGTGGCTCCCACCACAAACATCATTTGATTCACATTAGCCCAAGTTTGAGCTGTTTTAAGCACCTTTTCATATAATAGTTCACCGGATTTCAGTTCTTGAAATTGAAAGTCTTCTGAACCTTTATTAGAAGTCAAGGCTAACACTATAATCCATTTATCGGGGTAACCTAAAAATGGACTAACGGAATCTAAGCCCATATAGGGAGCCACGGTAATGGCATCAAATTGATAATCTGCACCTTCGCTAAAAAAGGATTTAGCATATTGGCTGGAGGTATTCCCAATGTCGCCTCTTTTTGCATCTGCAATGGTGAAAATATCGGGATAATTTGATCTCAAGTAATGCATGGTTTTTTGAAGAGACTGAAGTCCTTTTATCCCATTGCATTCATAAAAAGCCAGGTTGGGTTTGTATGCTAAAGTATACGCTGCTGTATGGTCAATAATCGCCTTATTAAACTCAAAAACAGGGTCTTCTTTCGTTAATAAATGGGAAGGGATTTTTTCTAAATCACTATCCAATCCCACACACAAAAAGGTTTTCTTGACTTTGATGGTCTCTATTAATTGTTGTCTGTTCATATAATATAGTTACATTTTATTCTTCTATCACCCTAACTTCGGTTCTACGGTTCTTTTGTCTTCCATCCACCGTTTCGTTGGTACTTATGGGTTGGGTTTTCCCATACCCCTTTGCTAATAGTCGTTTTGAGGAAATTCCATTTTTAACTAACCAATTCACAACTGAATTGGCTCTATGCTGAGAAAGTTGCATATTATAATCATCCTTTCCGTCGGCATCCGTATGGCCTGCAATTTCAATTTTCATTTTGGGATTTCCTTTCATTTCTTTCAACAATCCGGTTAATGCCACTATGGCGTCTTCACGAATATCCCATTTATCAAAATCAAAATACACATTTTCAAGAGTGTAAGTCCTAATGTATGAGGTGATTACTTTAATCACAATATCAAGAAAGTAGCTATCCAGCTCTTGATCTTTTGGAAGATTTAGCTGAAATGGGAATTTCTTCCCAAATTTCTCTACCCATACATGATAATCTTTATGCTGTTCCACATTTAAAAAACAATATCCATCAATATCTGTGCTTGATTTGTAAATAGTTACGTTGCTATCTAATAAAGAAACCATGGCGTTTTCTTCAGACACTTTGTTTTCGTCGGTAACCCTGATTTTCAGTTTTACTTTTTCAGTAGATTGTATTACTCTTTTAGAGACGTTGGTTTCGGTTTTTGCAGTATTCGCTGGCGCTACAGAACTTTTCGAAATATCCTTACGAATAGAAATTAAAAATCTAAAAATAAAAGCGTTCACATCCTCCGGCACCTTAAAGTCGGTGGTGAAAGGCAAATTTTGAATCGTGGTTTTTAAAATAAATTTCTTCCCTTTTTCCAGACTTAATGGACACTTTCCGGTGGAGTCGGTGGAATATTCCTTGATAAATTTATCATCCCCTGAAAACAATGAAAATTTCTGATTGGAATAGTTTTGGTGATTATCATTTTGAATGATTACGGTTACTCTAGCTGTTTCCACCTTATTGAATAAAGCGGTAGCAGGAGACTCAGAGATACTAAACTTATAATTTACAACATCTGCTGTCGAGGAAACGTCGAATGTGCTTTTAAATAGGGTGTTATAAATTTTCGGAATCAGTATTTGGTATGCACTGTTCTTCTTCAACTTCAAAGTGGCTTCTCCCTGAGCATTTGTCTCCGAATTTTGCAAGAATTGGTCTTTATCGGTTAGAATTTGAAATTTGCAGTTTGGAATATTATTCAACAACTTATCAATCAAAACAATATGAACCACACAAGAATCCACTGCTTTTTGTGCTTGAAGCTTCAAAAAACAGCCATTGATACATAAGAAAAACAAAGTGAACTTCAGAATTTTCATTACTCTTCGGTTAATTGGACATTACAGAAGAAATCGCATAACAAAAATAACAAATAATCCCTCACCGAGATTTATTTGTTGAAGTTTGAAGAATATTCAGAGAGATTAATCGATTTTTACTGAACTGCTTCTTTTAATCGTTCAGCGTTTTCAGCCAATTGAAGTGCATCAATAAATTCTTGTACCTCACCATCCATTATGGCGCCTAAATTGAAAAGCGACATATTGATTCTGTGGTCCGTAACCCTTCCTTGTGCATAATTATAGGTCCTGATTTTCGCAGAGCGGTCGCCGGTAGAAACCATGGTTTTGCGTTTCTTAGAAATTTCATCCAAGTATTTTTGGTATTCCATTTCAAAGAGTCGAGTTCTTAAAACGGTAAGGGCTTTATCGTAATTTTTAAGTTGAGACTTTTCATCCTGACAGGTAACCACAATTCCGGTGGGAACGTGGGTCAAACGAATGGCAGAATAGGTGGTATTTACCGACTGGCCTCCGGGTCCGGATGAACAATAGGTATCTTTACGAATGTCGCTGGTTTTCAATTCCACATCGAATTCATCTGCTTCGGGCAATACAACCACAGAAGCAGCAGAAGTATGTACCCTTCCTTGGGTTTCCGTTTGGGGGACTCTTTGTACCCTATGCACACCCGATTCATATTTCAACTGTCCATATACATTCTCGCCCTTCACATTGACCACAATTTCTTTAAAACCGCCCATGGTACCTTCGGTCATATCCACCAATTCAGTCTTCCAGTTCTTTTTTTCACAGTAACGCATGTACAAACGATAAATATCCCCGGCAAAAATACTGGCCTCATCTCCTCCTGTTCCGGCACGAATTTCAAGGATGGCATTTTTTGAATCTTGAGGGTCGGAAGGAATTAACATCAGTCGAATGTCATCTTCCAACACTACAATTTCGTCTTGCAAAGTCGCCAACTCTTCTTTGGCCATTGCCCTAAAATCTTCGTCTTTTTCGGTTAACAACACTTCTTTAGCCGACTCAATATCGCTTGTCATTTTTTTATAACGAAAGTATCCGGCAATAATGGGTTGCAGTTCCTTATAATCTTTATTCAGTTTGATATAACGCTTCATATCCTGCATCACTTCAGGATCGTTAATTTGCTTTTCAATTTCAATATAGCGCAGATGAATGGCTTCCAGTTTATCGAGCATGGCTGATTAAATTTTTTGCAAAAGTAAGCATTAATAAGGACTTTTCAGAAGATTATAGGTAAGTAAATTCGCCCAATTCCGATTTAATAGTGAGCTTTTTACCGACATATTCTTCACAATAACCAATAATTTGGGCTTGGACTCCAAATGCTTCTGAAATCTCTATAATTCCTTGAGCCACTTTTTCGTCCACATACAATTCCATTCTATGGCCCATATTAAACACTTTATACATTTCCGACCCAACCACATTCGACTGGTCTTGTATGATTTTAAATAGCTCTGGAATGGGAAACAGATTGTTTTTTACAACATGAACCTCTTTTGCAAAATGCAGTATTTTAGTTTGAGCACCTCCGGTACAATGGATGATGCCGTGAATGGAATTTCGGTATAATTTAAGCACTTGTTTGATAATAGGCAAATAGGTTCTGGTAGGCGAAAGCAGCAACTTTCCCACCGTCAGACCTGATTCTGTTTTATCTGTAAGGCTCAATTTTCCACTATAAACCAAATCCTCCGGGATGAGATGATCATAGCTTTCGGGGTATATATTGGCATAATCATGGCTTAACACATCGTGGCGAGCTGAAGTCAATCCATTGCTCCCCATACCCCCGTTAAACTCGCTTTCATATTTGGCCTGTCCAAAAGAAGCCAGTCCAACAATCACATTGCCGGGTTTAACATCCACGCTTATAACATCTGCCCTTTTCATCCGAGAAACTACAGTAGAATCTACGATGATGGTTCTAACGATATCACCCACGTCTGCAGTTTCTCCTCCTGTAGAATGAATATTAAGTTCAAGGCTTCTTAACCTCTCAAGATATTGCTCTGTTCCTTGAATAATTTCTGAAATAACCGCCCCGGGAATCAAATTTTTATTTCTTCCAATGGTAGAAGAGAGCAACATATTATCCAAGCAACCTACACAAAGGAGGTCGTCGGTATTCATGACAATCGCATCTTGGGCTATTCCTTTCCACACCGAAATATCACCGGTTTCTTTCCAATACAAATAGGCTAAGGCTGACTTGGTTCCGGCACCATCCGCATGAACAATATTGCAATAATCTGCATCGCCGCCAAGCACATCAGGAATAATTTTACAAAATGCATTTTCAAAAATTCCCTTGTCTACATTTTTAATTGCAGCATGCACATCCTCTTTTGCTGCGGAAACCCCTCTTTGGTTGTATTTCATTGTAAGTTCTTTTAAAACAAAAAGCACCCGATACTTTCGGATGCTTTTGTATTTCACATTATCTTCATTATTAATTGAAAATCAATTGTTTCTTTTCTTTATTGATACTGAATTTTCCGAATTTTTCCTCAAATGGTTTTTCACCCACAATCATAGGCGTTTTAAGTCCTTTCACAATGGTAAACTGAATATCATTAACAATTTTGTTACCAATCTTTATTTCTTTAATAACCAATACTGATTTTTCAATGATGGTTCCATCTGGTCCAATTGCTTTTTCCCCTAATAGAAAATCATTTTTGCTGATTTTCGCATCTTTCAGATATTTCATTGCTTCTTCCAACGACATTACCAGTTTGTCAGATTTATCAATGGTTAAATTGATGGTTTTGCCTAAAACAATGGCTCTTAGTTTTGGGAAGCCTGATGAATCTATGATAGAAACCACGTTTTCGTCAGGGTTAACATCAATTCTAACATCTCTGTTTAAAGTATCATTGGATGGAGGTGGCACAAAATCGTTACTTAAGATGCTAAACTCAGTACGACGATTTAATTGATGGGCTGCTTCTTTTTCGTCGGTCGATTTTAAGGTATTAATATAATCAACGGTTAAAACGGTCCCAGCTGTAAAGGTATAAGTTTTTTCGTTACGCGTTATAGTAATATCTTTCTTTAAAGTTCGAGGTACTTTTTCGCCATATCCACGGGCTTTTAATCTACCGGCATGAATTCCGCGACCGATTAAGAAATCAACCACAGACTGTGCTCTTTTTTGTGATAAACTGTCGTTGGTCATAGGAATGGGACGAGCATCGGTATGAGAACGCAATTCAATAACCAAACTTGGATTATCTTGAAGTTTTTTAATTAAATCGATTAAAGAATCTTGATATTCAGGTAACAGTTCCCATCTTCCCAAATTGTATCGGATTTCAGGTAGCTCCACAGGTTCTACAGGAATTGGCACCAAACGGAAGTTATGAACTAAGTCTTTATTTTGGTTTAAACCTACGGTGGTTTCCTTGCCTTTATCATCGAAATATCCTTTTTTACTTACTTTTAGGTCATAGGAAGTGTTCGACAAAATCTGCTTTTTGTCAAAGAAATAGGAACCTTTTTGGTCAGTTTTCATTTCAATGGAAGTGCCATCAGATCCCACCAATTTTACAACCGCATCTTGTAATAATTGCAAAGTATTATCGTCACGAACAACACCGGTTAAAGTATATACCAATGGTGGAAGGTAGAATGAATATAAATCATATCCTCCTCTACCGCCTTTACGGTTTGATGTAAACCAACCTCTTTCGCCATCGGTATTTTTTTCATTAAAAACAATACCAAAGTCATCGTAGGAAGAATTTAAAGGAGATAAAAGGTTTTCCGGAGTTCCCCACTCTTGAGTCTTTTTATTTTTTACTACTCTAAACATATCGAAACCGCCCATTCCGGGAAGATAATTAGAAGAAAAGAACAAAACAGAATCGTTCCTTAGGGATGGAAACATTTCATCTCCGGGAGTATTCACATTTGGACCTAGATTAACTGCTTTATCAAAAGGTTTGGTTTTTTTACTTCTTGTTGCCATCCAAATATCTTTACCGCCATAACCACCGGCCATGTCGGATACAAAATACATAGTCAATTCGTCTTCGGTAAGGGTTGGATGTCCAACGGTAAAACTATCCGTAGTAAGTTTAAGTACTTCTACTTCTCCCCAGGATTTACCTTTTTTCTGAGAAACACAAATTTCGCAACCGGAAACTTTCTTTTTTTCAACCGGACAACGTGTAAAATAAACCGTGCTTCCTTTTTCGTTAAACCAAGCCTGACCTTCATTGGCAGGAGAATTTACAATGCCTTCCTCATCCAATAAAGCAGGAGTACTCCAATTTTGTTTCCTGTCTTGCTGAACTATATACAAATCAGAGAAACTTTGTCCTGTCCAAGCATCCGACCCTTTTCCGGTAGAACCTTCTCTTGAAGAAGTAAATACCATGGCATTGAATTTCTTTTTGTCGGAATAAACCGGTGAAAAATCATCTTCTTTGGAATTGAATTTTTTCTCATTGGTGACTTCATACCTTGTGGGATTATCTCTCCAAGTTAAAGCCGTAGCACAAGATTCGTCACCAATTTTTCCTTGGGGATCGTTAGGAGCTAACTGCATATAGGCTTTATATTGAATTTGAGCATCCGCATATTTTTCGTTTACTTTAAGCGCATCGGCATATTTTAACAATACGCTTGGATTTTGTTTTTGAACATTCGCTTTCACCAATCTTCCAAACGCTTCTTCTGTTTTTTTGGTGTCATTTTTTTTCAAATAACATTCGGCTATTTGAGTCAAAATACGATTTTTTTCAACTTTATTCTTTTTAACTTTACTATAGGCTTTTTTATACATATCAATGGCTACATCAAATTTCTCCAATTTAAAAGCGTCATCGGCTTCCTGTGTGAAATTACGTTGTGCACAAACCAATGAACTGCTAAAAATAAAAGCAATAATCAAAGTTGTAAATAGTATATTCTTTAATTTCATGTGGTCAGAATTTGGTTAAATGTTAAAAGTGGACGCTAAAATACGTATAATTTTCTAAAAGGATAAAAAAAAAGCATTTAATTTTCAAAGAAACAATGGAATTATACCCATTAATGCCCAATTAGGTTTCATAACTTCGAAAGAACTTTACTTTTCAGCCTTACTGAAAAAAACAGCAGGCTTATCATTCCTTTTCATTTCTCTTAAAACTTAGAATTTTTGGAGCAGTCTCTTTCGACTCGTTTTTGATGTTTTGCGAACCATGTTTTTACTTTTCTATAAATTGAGAATCTTGTCAATATTTCTTTTTCTTCATAAAAATCGGAATAATATTTTTTCTCTAACCTATTATTTTTAATTTTGTTTTGTTGGTACAGATTTTGCAAACCCAAAAGCACTAATTCACTAAATAATTCTTTTATGATAAACCACACTGATGAAGAAGATACCCAGCATGTAAACGATATAAATCCAAAGAGAAAGAATATTTTTCTAAAAACCATTCCTTTATACCTATTAGCATTATTATTTGTAATTACCCTTATTTCGGCCTATTTTATTATAGATTTTCAGGTCAACAAGAAAGTAATAGAAAAAAATCACTCTGTAACAACTATTGAAAGTAAAGAGACCCAATCCACCATTATCAGACAATCGGACAGCGGTTTGACAAAACCCTTGCTTTTGGTCGAAGGGAAAGATGATGAGATTTTATTGTCTATAAAACAAAAGATTATAAATTATCTCCATAAAAAAGATGTCGAAAAAACTTTTTCCAGCGCCTCGATTTATATCAACAATTTAAACACTTCAAATCATGTAGAGTACAACCCTGACGAACTTTACAAACCTGAAGGCTTAATGAAACTACCCGTTTTAATTATATACTTAAAAAAGGCAAAAGAGAATACTGACTATTTAAAAAGCAAAATTCTTTTTAAAGAGAAAACAAAGGTTGCTTCGGAAAACAGAAGCTATACCATTGAGGATTTGCTTAATAAAATGATTTTAGACACTGATAGCGATGCATACCGAATATTAGCGTCCCAAATTGAAGAAAAAGACTATGTAAAACTATTTGTTGATCTGTTTATTCCAGTAAATGCTAATAAAACCAAAGATGATAACTTAAATCCTTATTCCTTCAATATTAACTCCATTTCTCGTTTTCTAAGGGTTTTGTACAACACCACCTATTTGGGTCGGAATATGTCGCAGTATGCAATGAAACTGTTGATAAAAAATCAGGCTGCTCATGGTTTCCGAAAGGGGGTTGAATCTCAGGTAAAAATTCTCAGTTGTTTTGGAAAACATCAATCCAATAGCGAATGTCAGGTGCATGAATTTGGTATCGTCTATTTGAAAAACAATCCATATTTACTTGGAGTGATGACGAAAGGAAAAAGCGTGGATTCTCTGATTGAAATTATGGCTGAAATTTCTAAAATTGTATACGAAGACTTGAAGAAAAATTAAGTCTTAATATCCAATGAGTTTATTTTGAAGAATGTAAACCAAAGCTCCCGCAAAGTAGCCTAAAAATGCTAATAAGCTGATTTTTTTAGCATACCAGAAAAAACTAATTTTTTCCATGCCCATTGCGGCAACTCCAGCTGCAGATCCGATGATAAGAATACTGCCACCGGTTCCCGCACAATAGGCCAAAAACTCCCAAAAATAATGGTCAGTGGGATATATTGACAAACTGTACATACCTTGTGCAGCAGCAACTAAGGGAACATTGTCAACAATAGCAGAAAATATTCCAAGAGAAGGAACCAAGATATTGATATTACCAACAAAAGTATTCAACGCTACAGCCATTGAATGTAATATTCCACTCGATTCCAAAGCGGCAATACTTAGTAGAATTCCTAAAAAGAATAAGATACTGGAGGTATCAATTTTTCGAAGGGCTTGGACAACTGAGAAGGAACTTCGAATACTTTCAGTTTTCTTTTTATGAATAAATTCTGTGATGACCCACAATATACCCAACCCAATCAGCATGCCCATATAAGGAGGTAAAGCGGTTATCATTTTAAAAACAGGAACTAAAATCAACACCAAAATTCCCGAAAAAAACACTATGTTTTGCTGTTGTGTTGAAATACTGATAAGGGTATTGTTCAGCGTTTTTTGAGGGGCCATAAGCTTACCTTTTAATACAAAAGACAAGAAAATTAAGGGAACTAACAAACATACCAAACTTGGCAGAAATAGCTTTGTCATGATGTTTACCGTGGTAATTTGACCTCCTATCCAAAGCATGGTAGTGGTTACATCCCCTATGGGGGTCCAAGCACCACCGGCATTGGCAGCTATGACAATCATTCCCACGAAATACAATCTATCTTTCTGACTATGAACAAGTTTTCGCAACAGAGAAACCATTACTATGCTTGTGGTTAAATTATCTAATACAGCCGAGAGAAAAAAAGTAAGGAATGCGATTATCCATAGTAACTTTCGTTTGTCTGTTTGAATAATTTTAGAAGTAATGATGGTAAATCCTTCATGCGAATCAATTAACTCAACGATGGTCATAGCTCCGAGCAAAAAGAACACAATTCCGGAAATAGATGCTAAGTGATCACTTAATTGATTATTTACCATTGACTTGTCTTCTACTAGCAAAATGTAAAACATCCAGCACAAGACTCCGGCAATTAAAGCGATTGCCGATTTGTTGATATTGATTTTTTGCTCAAATGCAATCAAAACATATCCAATAATAAAAATTGATACTAAAATGCTAAGCATGTCATGCAGTAAATATTGGGCGAATTTATTATAAATAGTTGAATGAAAAATATATGCATAAAAAAAGCTCCAAAGTTTACCTAAGGAGCTTCCTTTTATTATGTAAAGAAATTATTTCGCTTTAAGAGCCAATTTCTTTTCTTTTCTTTTTTCACTCATTTTGATGAAGTCATAAGCAATAGGGGTGGCATTGAAAATTGAGGAATAAGTACCTACTACCATACCTACTAACAAACAGAAGGTCATCCCACGAATAATTTCACCTCCAAAAACAAACATCGCAATCAGAGTTACAATAACAACACCGGAAGTATTAAATGTTCTACCTAAGGTACTATTAATTGCAGAGTTGATATTTTCTTTCAGCTCACGTTTTGGATACAAATTGGTGTATTCACGAATTCTATCGAAGATGATAACCGTATCGTTGATTGAGAACCCTATAATCGTCAGAATAGCAGCAATAAATGCTTGGTCAATTTCAAGACTAAAAGGAACGATGCCATAGAATATTGAATACATGGACATTGCTATAAAGGCATCGTGGAACAATGAAACAACGCCTCCAATTCCCCATTGCCATTTTTTGAATCGAATGGCTACATAAATAAATATTAAGAGTAAGGAGAAAAATACTGCGTAAATAGCGCCAATCTTAATATCATTTGCCACTGTTGGACCTACTTTCTGAGAACTTAACTTTCCAACAAGACTTTTTTCATTGGCATTGTAAAAATCATCAAAACTGATAGGTGCTTTAAAATAGGATTTAAGTCCGCTATATAATTTAATATCTACTAAAGAATCCGCTTTGGGATCAGAACTATCTACCAAATATTTCGTGGTAATCTTAATTTGATTGTCGGGTCCAAAGGTCTTTACTTCAGGTTCCTGGCCCAATTGTTGACCTAAAGAGGTTCTAACATCATTGGTAGATACATTTTGGTCGAAACGAACCACATACGTACGTCCACCGGCAAAATCCACACCGGGGTTTAATCCTCTGATAAATAATGAAGCAACTCCAATTAATATCACAACAGCAGAAGCTACGTATAATTTTTTTCTGATTCCGATAAAGTCAATATTGATATTGGTGAATAAGTTTTTGGTGTATTTATTCCAAAAAGAGAATTCAATATTTTTATTGATCATCCATTCGAAAATCAAACGGGAAATGAAAAGTGCAGTGAATAATGAAAGTACCAAACCAATTACTAAGGTAGTTGCAAAACCTTGAACCGGACCTGAACCAAAAATGTATAATACCACCCCGGTAATAATATTGGTAACGTGGGCATCAATAATGGCAGGGAGGGCATGTTTATATCCATCCGACAAGGCTAAACGCATTCCTTTTCCAATTCGGACTTCTTCCCTAACCCTTTCATAAATCACCACGTTTGCATCCACTGCCATCCCCATGGTAAGAACCAAACCGGCAATACCGGGTAGGGTTAGTACGGCACCCACTGAAGCAAGTACTCCAAAAGTGAAGAATAAGTTGGTTAAAAGTGCTAAGTCGGCGATGATACCGGCTCTGTTATAATAGAATCCCATATAAAGCAATACCAATACGAATGCCAAAATAAATGAATTTAGTCCGGCATTGATGGATTCCTTACCTAAAGAAGGTCCAACTACTTCTTCCTGAACAATACGTGCAGGAGCAGGTAATTTACCGGCTTTCAGAATGTTGGCTAAATCCTTTGCTTCTTCCAGGGTAAAATTACCGGTAATGGAGGAGTGACCGTTAGGAATTTCGTTTTGAACGGTTGGGAAAGAATATACATAATCGTCCAAAACAATAGCAATCGATTTTCCAACATTGTCGGCAGTAAGTCTTTTCCAAGTTTTGGCACCTGTAGAGTTCATTGACATGGCAATTTCATTACCTCCACTTTGGCTAAAATCTTGACGAGCATCTACAATAACGTCCCCACCCAAAGAGGCAGATCCATCACGAGACGTAACTTTTAAAGCCACCAATTGATGTACCGGATTGTTTTTATCCATGGACTTAACGGTCCATAATAGTTTCAAGTTTTTAGGCAATACATTTCTGAGCTGAGTTAACATATAGTTTACCTTAGCAGTATCTTTTGCAGCTGTATAACCTACTACCGGTCCTTTGTTGGGGAAATAACTTCCCTTTTTATCTTGAACCAAGGCAGGTTTTAAATAAGCAAATAAAGGATTTTCTTTAGCGTATTCTTCGAAAGATTGTTGCTCTTTTCCAGTCTTTCCTTTAACTTTTCCGGTATCTTTAGAAATTTTACCAATTAAACTGGTGTCTTTTTTATTAGAAGCGGTGTCAGCAACATTCGTTTTTGCATCAGCCACTTTGTTCGTATCGGTAGTTTTTGTAGTATCATTCAGATTAAGGTTTCCGAGGGTGGCTAATTTTTTATTGGCATCGGCTAAGAATTGGTAAACTTCGGCATATTCATAAGTTTCCCAAAATTCTAACTGAGCAGTTCCTTGAAGCAGTTTCCTAACACGTTCAGGGTCTTTAATCCCCGGAAGTTCAATAAGGATTCTACCGGATTGAGGTAATAACTGAATATTTGGCTGAGCAACTCCAAAACGGTCGATACGTGTTCTTAAGATATTAAAAGTACGATCAATGGCACTTTTAGTCTCCTCAGCAATTACTTTTAGCACCTCATCATTGGTGGAAGTTGACTTAATTTTTTCTTTCATTTGGAAAGCAAAAATGGCAGCCAATTGACCATTAGGATCAATTTCTTTAAATGATTCACCAAAAAGGGTAACAAAATCCACTTGACTGGTTTTTTGTTTTTCCTGTGCTAAGGCAATGGCCTTATTTAAGGTTACATCCTTACTCTGACCTGATAATGCTTTTATGATGTTAGGCACAGAAATTTCCATGGTAACATTCATCCCACCTTTTAAGTCGAGACCTAAATTGATTTCACGATCTTTACATTCTTTATAGGTATATTTTCTAACCAATAAATTGTAAACCACTTCATTAGACATTGAATCGAGAAAATATTTCTCCCTGGCTTTAGAAATGGAATCCATGATAAATGTTTCTACCAAAGCATTTCCATTCGCAATTTTCTTAGCCTGAAGTTGGGCTTCAGGAAGCTGAGCGTATTCCTTAGCCGTACTTTCAACCCTTTTAGTAAAAAAAGTAAATGATAATTGGTAAAGACAAACTACCGCAAAAGCAATAGCCAAAAATTTAATTGCACCTTTATTTTGCATGTTTTCAGAGTATTAATAAACTTTTTATTTTTGAGGGTGCAAATATAGAATAAATTCCTTATTCAGCAATCAAACTCTTAAAACTTTTGCTGAAATGAATTCTATTTAATGTGTATTTTTGTACTGAAAATTGCTCAATATATATATTCATCAGTAATCTGATGTGATTTTCTTTCATAAATTTTCGTCAAATGTATAAAGGTTTTTTGATTATATTTTCTTTCATTCTATTCAACATTCATCTGCAAGCTCAAAATTTTGATTTTGGGTTTACTCATGACTCCTTTCCAACAGTAAAAGATTCTTCCAATACCGTGATGAAATACCCTTGGGCCGGAGGGATGCATGGATGTCAGTTCTCTCAAATGGACTTAAATAATGACGGGAAAAACGACCTTTTAATATTTGATCGTAATGGAAATCGATTGTTGCCATTTATTAATACAGGCAATTCAGGTCAAACACAATACCAGTGGGCACCCAAGTACTCTTTATATTTTCCTCCAATGCATGATTGGATGCAATTGAAAGATTTTAACTGCGATGGGAAACCCGACATTTTTACTTATGGAAATGGGGGCATACGAATATTTCAGAATATTTCTGATACCCTCCCCCGTTTTAAGCTTCGTACTGATCAATTGCTTTCTTATTATTTTAACGGCTACACCAATTTATTTACCCTTTCGGCAGATTTTCCGGCAATTACCGATATAAACAATGACGGAAATTTTGATATTCTCAATTTCTGGGTCATGGGCATGTATGTGAATTACCATAAAAATTCGAGTTTGGTTCACTTTGGGAATTGTGACAGTTTGGATTATAAGCTCCATTCTACCTGCTGGGGATCATTTTCCGAAAATGAAGCTTCCAATGTGCTGAAATTGAACGATACCACCTGTGGAAGCAACAAAACCGGTTTGGAAAAACATTCAGGGTCTACACTTTTATCTTTCGATGCTGACGGAGATGGCGTTAAAGATTTATTGGTTGGAGATGTCGATTATCCGAATTTAATTTTGCTACATAATGGGGGAACGGTAGATTCCTGCAAAATGACATCACAAGATACCCTCTTCCCTTCGAACAGTTTTCCCGTGCAAATGGTTTCTTTTCCTGTGGCTACTTTAGTTGATGTGAACAATGATGGGAAAGAGGATTTATTGGTTTCTCCCTTCGACCCTTCTTTCGAAAAATCCATTTCCACCCATTCCACTTGGTTATATTACAATACAGGAACACAACAGCATCCCATTTTTACTTTTTCTCAAGATGACTTTCTCCAACATGAAATGATAGATGTAGGCATTGGTGCGTATCCGGTGTTATATGATTGGGATTCGGATGGATTATTAGATTTACTTATAGCCAATTACGGTGAAATAGACTCCGTTTGGACCCTCAATGGTTATTTAAATACGCGACTCATTTCTTCAATTTCTCTATACAAGAACATGGGGACTATTCACGAACCCATTTTTAAATGCATTACTAAAGATTACGCACACTTATCTTCGCTCAAATTAAAAGCTTTGTATCCCGCTTTTGCCGATCTCAATGGGGATGGAGTCACAGATTTACTCCTCGGTAACTCCGACGGTAAGTTTATTTATTTAGAAAATACCGCCGGCATCGGTAACATTCCTGTGTATGCGGCTCCTGTTTTCAATTATCAAAATTTGGGGGTGAATGGGTTTAGTACTCCGCAACTTATTGATTTAGACTTGGATGGCAAAAAAGATTTGGTATCAGGCAATCAAAACGGAACCCTTTCGTATTTTCATAACAATGGAAGTGTGGGTTCTCCTGCCTTCCTGCATATTACCGATAGCCTCGGGAAACTGAATGTAAGAGACTTTAACAACTCCTACTATGGCTATAGTGTTCCCTGCTTTTTTAATCATAACGGAGCGTTGAAGTTATTTGTGGGTTCCGAATCGGGATACATCTATTATTTCAAAAATATCACCAACAATTTAGGGGGTGCTTTCACGCCTTCTGATACCATGTTTTTTGTTTCCGATTCCAATTTACACAGAATTAATGAGGGGATTAGAACCGCCCCTGCCCTTGCTGATTTGGATCAAAATGGTTTTCCGGATTTGTTGGTTGGGAATTACGCCGGTGGACTCAGTTATTATGTTGGAACCACACCTCCTCCCCTTTGGATGGACGTTCAAACTATGGATAATGAAATAGACTTAAATATTTATCCGAATCCGGCAAATGAAAGTATGCAATTTAAAATAAACACCCTTCATTTTGAAGAATATCAAATTTGCATTCAGGACATCACCGGAAGAATACTGTATCAAGGGAAAGCAATAGAAAATCAAAGCATTTCAACAGCGCATTTCCCCAATGGCATGTATTTTTGTTCTATAATAGAGACAAAGAATTCCAAGCTCGTAAAAACCAAAAAACTGGTGGTGATACACTAATTCCGGGTTCTGAAAATCAGGGTTTTGTATTTATAATCGATTTTGGCGTGATATTTCAAAAACAAATCCCCACCCAGTATACCGTGAACGGTTCCCAGATCAAGTTGACTGAAAACCTCATTAATATGGGATAAATCGAGCAATACAACCCTGTATTTTTCGAGAGAAAAGTTCCCAATACTCAGGTGATCTACATATAAAATATGACTGGCAATGGTATTGCTTCCCAATCCGGTAGACATGGCTTCGTTGGCTGTAAATTCAGGAGAGACCACAAATGTTTCAATACTATTTAGATCCATCACTGTATTAGATGCACCGGTATCGATAATGAAATTGGCGACAATGCCGTTTACCATGACCTTGATAAGCAAATGACAACCATCTTTTTCCGGGAAAATGACTTGGAAAGGGATTTTATAAACCATTTATGAAGTTTAAAAATTGGGTTTAATGGAATATTTATGATAGAATTCCTCTACAATTTTAACGGCTTCTTCAGCAGTATCAACTAAGGAGAAAATATCCATATCATCCGGTTTTATATTATGCTCTTCCAATAGCTTAGCTTTAATCCAATCAATCAAGCCCTGCCAATAATCTTTTACCATGAGTACAATAGGGAATCGAACCATTTTATGGGTTTGTATCAGGGTGATGGCTTCAAAGAGTTCGTCTAAAGTGCCAAATCCACCCGGCATCACTATATAACCTTGGGAGTATCTCATAAACATCACTTTGCGTACAAAAAAGTAATCGAAAGTCACCAATTTATCCGGGTCAATAAATGGGTTAGAGGATTGCTCAAAAGGCAAGGCAATGTTCAATCCAACGGATTTTCCGCCTGAAAAGTGAGCCCCTTTATTGGCCGCTTCCATAATTCCCGGGCCTCCTCCACTGATGATTCCAAAACCTTTTTTGGTAAGTTGATAAGCCACTTCTTCAGCCAATTTATAATAGCGATGTGACGAAGCGGTTCTGGCCGATCCGAAAACGGTAACACAGGGGCCAATTTTGGTGAGTTTCTCAAAACCTTCCACAAACTCAGCCATCACTTTAAAGATTTCCCAGGAGTTTTCGGTTTTGGTTTCTTGCCAGTTTTTTTGAGAGAAAGCATTTCTGATTCTTTCTTCTTCGAGTTCATTCATAAGTTTAAATTTAGACTGTAAAGGTACAATTATATAACATTTGAATATTAAATTTATGAAATCTATGGCTAGGTGGAGACAAATTTGGTTCTATAATTCTGTAATTTTTATACTTTTACTTCGGCATATAACCCAAAACAAGATGAGGATATTTTCGATTCTTTTTTTTCTGATCACACTATCATTTTCGGCTTTTAGTCAACAATTTACCCAAACCATCAGAGGTACCGTGGTAGATAAAATCACCAGGATGCCCTTGCCGGGAGCCAATGTATTGTTATTGCATGTGGAACCGCTAAAAGGAGCCACTACCGATACCCTCGGACGATTTCGTTTAGAAAAAGTAGCCATTGGCCGGGTAGGGATTAAAGTTAGTTATATTGGATATCAAGAGATTATATTAAACGAACTCAACCTTTCTACCGGAAAAGAGTTGGTGCTTTCCATTGAAATGGATGAAAAAGTACTTGGCAGTAAATTAGTGGTAATAAGTGCTTCTGCCGATAAAACCCAAACCATTAATAAAATGACTACCGTAAGTTCAAGGGGTTTTACCGTTGAAGAAACGGAGAAATATGCCGGTTCTCGAAGCGACGTGGGTCGTATGGCTGCCAATTTTGCCGGAGTAGCTTCCGGAAACGATGCCCGAAACGACATCGTAATCAGAGGGAATTCTCCCTCAGGTTTGCTTTGGAAACTCGAAGGGGTTGACATTCCCAATCCCAATCATTTTGCTGCTTTTGGAACTACCGGTGGCCCCATTTGCATGATAAAAAACAGTATGTTGTCGAATTCTGATTTCTTGACGGCTGCCTTTCCGGCAGAATATGGAAATGCACTTTCGGGGGTTTTCGATTTAAAAATGGTGAATGGGAATAACGAAAAACACGAATTTAACGGAGGCATAGGTTTTAATGGCCTTGAGTTCGGTGCAGAAGGACCGGTTTCCCGAAAAAATGGCTCTTCTTACATTGTAAATTATCGCTATTCTTTATTGGACTTGTTTTCAAATTTCAATATTCAGTTTGGAACGGGAGGTTCCATTCCTAAATATCAGGATTTGTCGTTTAAGATCAATTTCCCTAAAACCAAAGTCGGATCCTTTGCTTTGTTTGGCTTGGGAGGAATCAGCAGTATAGCCCTCAGAGACAGTAAAAAAGATACGGCAAAAATTGATTTCTATGGGGCTGAAGGATGGGATATCGTAAATTCTTCAAAGACCGGAGTCGTTGGATTGACACATACTTACATCCTTAGTAAAACCGCATTTTGCCGTTCCTCTATTTCGGCAACCTACCAGCAATTTAGTACTCAAAAAGATTCGGTTTCTCCCGGCACCTTAGCCTTAACGCCTTATGAAAACAGCAATTATGTGGAATATCATTTTGCCGGGTCTTTTTATTTGAATAAAAAAATCAACAGCCATCACAACTTCAAATTGGGGTTCAACATCACCCAAATCAACTATCAAATTTCCGATTCTACGTATTTTAAGTCCGACTCAGGTTTTCGTATTATCAGCAATTACAAAGGGCCTACCATGTTTATACAACCTTTTATTCAGTGGCAGTATAAAATAAATGATGCCTTGACCTTGAATCCTGGGGTACATGTTCAATACTTGACGATTAACGGCAGTTATTCGGTTGAACCTCGAATAGGTATGCGCTGGAATTTTACGCCAAACCAATCTATCGGTTTTGGATATGGTTTGCACAGCCAAAGTGTCCCCATCACGGTTTTTTTCAATCAAAGCAAACTTCCGGATGGAACCTACTATCGAGCCAACACCCATCTTGATTTCACACGTTCACAGCATTTTGCCTTGAATTATGATTGGAATATTCAAGAGTTTTTCCGCATAAAAGCCGAAGTGTATTACCAACACCTTTATAATGTGCCGGTCAACGTTTCCACTTCTAGTTTCTCTACCTTGAATTTGGGTGCCAACTTCGAAGTGGTGGCTCCGGATTCCTTAATCAATAGAGGAACCGGACAAAATTACGGCATAGAATTTACCTTGGAACGCTTTCTTCATAAAGGTTGGTATTTTTTACTTACTTCGTCTCTATTCGATTCCAAATATCAGGGCAGCGACCAAATTGAACGCAATACCGTTTTTAATGGAAATTATACCGCCAATTTGCTGGCCGGGAAAGAATTTCATTTTAAAAGCAAAAAGAATGTGAAACGAATGAAATTACTTGAGTTTGACCTGAAAACCACCTTAAGTGGAGGACAAAGATACACTCCGGTGGATATTGACCAATCCATTTTGCAAAACAAAAAGGTGTATGACGAAACCCAAGCTTTCTCCAAACAATTTCCCAACTATAACCGAACCGATATTCGGGTGGCCTATCGAATGGAAGGCAAACGATTCACCGTTGAATGGGCTTTGGAAATCATGAATGTATTCAACCAAACCAATGTGTACACCCAACTCTACAACAGGCAAACCCACAATTTATATTATTCATATCAATTAGGGAGAACCTTTATGCCCAGTTATAAGATTATTTTCTAATGATAATTGCCGTCAAGCTTTAGCCAATGCTAATGAATGTTCTTAATATAACATGCAATGCCAAATAAGAGAAATGTTTAAAAATCTGACAACTTAAAAAAAAAACCAAGTCATAAACTGCTTCTAAAATTAATCTATAATGACCAATTCTGATTTACAAATACTTCTAGAAGAGATTTGCAGTCAACCAAGAGAACAGCAATGGTTGGAATTTAAACTTAACAAAGGGAGTATTACCAACGAACATATTGGCGAATATATTAGTGCTATGAGCAATGGTGCGACTATTGCCAATAAACCCTTTGGTTACTTGGTTTGGGGTATAGAGGATGAAACCCATATTGTTAAAGGAACAAACTTTTCTTTTGTTAATGCTAAACAAGGGAATCAGAATTTAGAACTTTGGTTAAGAAATTTGTTGTTTCCAAGAATTAACTTCGAAGTTTTTGAGTTTGACTATCAAAGCAAACACATTGTATTAATACGTATCCCTTCTGCAAAAGGAGAGCCTACAAATTTTCAGAAAAAAGCGTTCATCAGAATTGGGAGTCATAAAACTGACTTAAGAGATCATACAAATTTTGCTCGCATTATTTATAATTCGCAAGAAGATTGGAGTGCAAAAATTATAGAATCTTCTAGTATCAATGATTTAGATGAAAATGCATTGAGGGTTGCTCGTGAAAAATTCAAAGAGAAAAGTTCAAGAACATCTTTTTTCAATGAAATAGACCATTGGGATATGGTCACTTTTTTAGATAAAGCCAAAATTACCATCAATGGAAAAATAACTAATACCGCAATCATTCTTTTAGGTAAAGAAGAAGCTTCGCATTATTTGCTTCCTACAATTGCCGAAATTACATGGAAACTGGAAACAGAAGAAAAAGCGTATGAACATTTTGGAACGCCTCTTTTATTAAATACTACCAAGGTTCTACAAAATATTCGCAATGTAAAATATAAATTTTTTCCCGACAATGAATTATTGGCAACAACGGTAGACAAATATGATACACGTTCGATTTTGGAAGCCCTGCACAATTGCATCGCTCATCAAGATTATTCGTTTCACAGCCGTATAATTGTAACGGAAAAAATTGATAAACTTATATTTAGTAACGCTGGTAGTTTTTTTGAAGGTAATCCTGACGAATATTCAGAGGGAGAAAAAACTCCTGAACGATATCGTAATCCTTGGCTGGCGAATGCAATGGTGAATTTAGGAATGATTGACCGATTGGGCTACGGTATTCATACAATGTATTTAGCTCAGCGCAATCGGTTTTTCCCACTTCCCGACTATTTACTCACGGAGCCACAAAAAGTTGTATTACAAATTTATGGTCATGCCATTGACGAGAACTATTCAAAACTACTTATCGAACGTAAAGATTTGTCTCTTTCAAAAGTTGTATTATTAGATAGAGTTCAGAAAAAACTACCTATTACAGATTTTGCAAGTGTTGCTTTAAAAAAGGAATTTTTAATTGAGGGTCGAAAACCGAATTTTTACGTAACTGCTTCTATTGCTGCTGTAACTGATAACAAAGCATCATACATTAAAAACAAAGCATTTGACAAGGATTATTATAAAAAACTGATTATTGAGTTTCTAACTAAATATCAAAAAGCAACCAGAACAGAAATAGATGATTTATTATTGGAAAAATTATCAAATGTACTTTCGTTAGCCCAAAAGAGGACAAAAATTCGAAACTTACTTTATGGCATGTCGAAAAAAGATGGTATAATTCAAAATATTAGTAAATCGAAAGCTACTCCAATTTGGGTGCTTACAAAGAAGATAGAAAAAGATAATGATTAAGATAGTAATAGACTTAAAAAATCATAAAGTACTGGTATACAGCAAATATGAATATGGCAATAAAGATAAAGAAAGATAAAGATTAAGATAGCCAATTCATTCAGGCATCCCGATAATTACTGAGTCCAAAGCCTCATTTATTATAACATCCACTGCGTCAAAGCATCCGTTAGTATTTCCAACAATTGGACTTCGGTACCCAAAATTTTGCATTTTCCAGTTAAATGTAAACTTCAAAAAGAAAATCAGAGTTTTTAAAAGTGAAATGTTTGAAAGTAAAAGCGATTCCTAAAAGCGTACTTTAGAAAAACGTTGCAATAAAATCAATTTATTTTTCAATTGTAACTTTTTACATATCCATATCGTCTTACACCCGAATTGGATTTTTTACATTGCTAAATTGAAATTATATGATGTTAAAAAGGAGAACCCTCACCAAGATGTGCATTTTAGGATTTTGTGTGGTTTCGGGAGTGTTGTTAGCTGCTTCCGGTAAGTCAAGTAAAGCGACTTTATATAAAAAACAAACTTCTGAATTCCAAGAATCTACTAGCCCAACTGATGCAACCCAAAAAGTTTTCCGTATCATGAATTCTGTAATCGCAAACTATTAATTTTGTACCTTTACCACTTGAAAAGTCCTAATTTTAAAACACTCTTAAACATATAAAAAAATGAAAATGAAAAAAAGTTGGATCATCTGGGGAATTGTAATATTCCTGTTTTTAATTGTAGGTTTTTGGTTCAAAAACGGCTATAACAATATGGTAGTGATGAATGAAGGCACAACCGCTCAATGGAAACAAGTAGAAGTTGCTTATCAGGCTCGTATGGACAAAACCAAGAACTTGCTCGAAATCGTTAAGGGAGCAGCCAATTTCGAAAAATCAACTTTACAAGCAGTCATTGAAGCCCGTGCCAAAGCCACCAGCATTCAAATAAATGCCGAAAACCTCACCCCTGCTAAACTTGCTGAATTTCAAAAAGCACAATCCGGTTTTGGTAGCGCTTTGGGTAAATTAATGGCCGTGGCAGAAAGTTATCCTCAACTTCAAGCAGTGCAATCCTTTAGAGATTTCCAAGCCCAATATGAAGGCATGGAAAACCGCATTTCCGTTGAAAGACGTAAATTCAACGAAGTGGTGCAAGCCTATAACACTTATCTTCGTCGATTCCCCAATAACATCTTATCCGGCATGTTTGGTTTCGAAAAGAAAGCCTATTTCGAATCAGACGAAAAAGCCAAAGATGCCCCTGATATTAAGTTTTAATTATGTCAGCAAAATCTTATTTTACTCAGCATCAAATTGATGACATTACCACTTCGATAAAAAGTGCTGAGTTAGACACTTCGGGTGAAATCCGAGTGCATATTGAAGAAGTTTGCAAAGGGGATGTTTTGGACCGAGCTGCCTTTCTTTTCAAAAAGCTGGAGATGCACAAAACCGAATTGCGTAATGGTGTTTTGGTATATTTAGCATTAAAAAATCGAAAATTTGCCATTATTGGGGATGCCGGCATCAATGCTAAAGTTCCTGTAGATTTTTGGGACAAAGCCAAAGGCATCATGTTGAACCACTTTAGAGATGGCCTCTTCAGTGAAGGACTCTGCCAGGCCATTTTGCTGGCAGGGGAACAATTAAAAGTTCATTTCCCTCACCAACAAGATGATATCAATGAATTGCCCGATGAAATTTCTTTTGGAAAACATTAATATGAAAAAAATGAAAATGTATTTTACTTCTATATTAGCGTTCATCGGAATACTTTTTACCAGTTTTCACGGGATAGCCCAGGATGGAATTCCTGAAAAGCCCAAGCCTCAAAGGATGGTGAACGATTTTGCAAGTATACTCTCCCCTGCTGAAGTAAATGCTTTGGAGCAAAAATTGGTACGATATAACGATTCAACATCTAATCAGATAATCGTGGTAACCGTTACTGACCTTGGCGGAAGAGACGAAACGGACTTTGCCGATCGCTTAGGTGAAAAATGGGGTGTTGGGCAAAAAGGGAAAAACAATGGCATTGTAATTTTAATAAAACCCACCGGTGGTCAAGGAGAGCGAAAAACACACATTGCTGTGGGTTATGGATTAGAAGGCGCCGTACCGGATGCTACTGCACATCGCATTTATGAAGAAGAAATGATTCCCTTTTTCAAGAAGAAACAGTATTATCAAGGCATAGATGCTGCAATCAATACCCTCATATCTTTAACCAAGGGTGAATTTACGGCTGAACAGTATAACAAGCGGAAATCATCGGGAAACAGTGGATTATTTAAAGCCCTTTTCCCCATCGTTGTGGTGATTATCATTTTTATAATCATGGGCATCAGCAAAGGAAAACGTGGGGCAATTAGCCCGGGAAAAACCTTGCCATTTTGGCTTTTGTTTTCCATGATGGGAAGCGGCAATCGTTCCGGTGGAAGCTGGGGTGGATTTTCAGGCGGAGGCGGAGGCGACAGCGGCGGTGGATTTGGAGGATTCGGAGGGGGAAGTTTTGGAGGCGGTGGCTCAGGCGGAAGTTGGTAAATTAGCTTTCTCTGACAACCAAAGTCTTAAATCCGACTTCTTCTTTTATATGCCTTTTCACCAGGCAAGTATTGGCTGAGTGTATGACTGCTTCTTCGTACTTTTCAGGAAAATCATGAGGAACAAAAATGCTGATCACAATCTCTTTGATCATTTTGTTTACATGGTCGAATTCTACTTCTTGCTCAAGGTGAATTCCCTCAGTAGGAATTCCTCTTTGATCGCAAAATGATTTCACGAATATACCGGCACATGTTCCTAATGACGATAAAAACAAAGTAAAGGGATCCGGAGCACTTCCATCCCCACCCGAAGGAACCGGCTGATCCGTTTTTATCTCAAAATCATATACTTGAGCATTTATTTTTTTCTTTCCACCAAAAGTGATTTCCAGTTTCATAAGCGTTTTTTTACAAAAATACAATTATTATATCATTTTGAATTTTATAATAACTCCATTGAATTATCATAAAATGCCGGTGTTATAGATGTTTAGTTCAATTGAGCGAATCGAAAATTGGAATATTATTTATATACTATCCGTATTACAACTACAAACACCTAAAAACAGTTAAGAATGAATCCATTAAAATCTTCGAAAAATTTAAAGTTTTGAACAAATTCATGTTATTAATTTAAATAAATTTTCTACCTTTGCACCCCCAATAAAACCTTGAATAAACCTAAGTATTAACCCGCTCTTAATCAGAGCATAACAAATTAATTAATGACCGACGAATTAAACACAAATCCGGTGGAAGAAAACGAAGAAACTTTACCCGTAATGGAAACTCCTCAAGCTGAAGTTGCTGAAGTAGAAGAAGCAGCAGCAATCGTTGAAGTAGAAGAAAAACCCATTCCAAAAGTAGAAAAACCGGTAGAAAAACCCATTGAAAGCATTGAATTTGACTGGAATGCCATTGGAAAAAAACAAGATCTTTATAGTTCAGTTGAACGCGACCGTTTAGAGAAACTATACGACGAAACTTTTAACTCTATTACCGAACAGGAAGTAGTTGAAGGTACCATTGTTGCCATTAATCCTCGCGAAGTGGTGGTAAACATTGGCTTCAAATCAGACGGTGTAATTCCTTTCTCCGAATTACGTTACAATACCAATCTGAAAATCAATGATAAAATTGAAGTTTACATTGAAAGCCAAGAAGATTCAACCGGACAATTATTGCTTTCACACAAAAAAGCGAAAATTCTTCGTTC
Organism: uncultured Bacteroidales bacterium; assembly: GCA_964543995.1. Lineage (GTDB taxonomy): Bacteria > Bacteroidota > Bacteroidia > Bacteroidales > CAIXTV01 > CAIXTV01. The sequence continues at coordinate 105 of CAZJBB010000015.1, read as the reverse complement.
TTGGGAAAGAGTAAACGAAGTATTCGAGAAACAAGAAGTGGTAAACGGTTATGTAAAATGAGATCGGAAGAGCACACGTCTGAACTCCAGTCACCTGAAGCTATC
>CAZJBB010000014.1:0-28968 GCA_964543995.1 uncultured Bacteroidales bacterium | reverse complement strand
ACATATTCTCAGCTGCATCAATAGAGCCTAATTGCGACGAAAGGTTAATCACCCTGGCGTCGTCACTTAGTGAAAGAAGAGGCACCAATGCTTCGGTAATTGCATAGGGGGCAATCAGGTTGACTTCGAGTGTACGTCGAATCTTATCCGAATTGCTTGGTTTCCAGTCCCATTCTATAGCTATTCCGGCGTTATTTACCAAGACATCAAGCTTACCATAATTCTTTTCAAGATACGTAGCAAGATTGGCTATATCGTCGGCATTCGTAACATCGAGTGGCACTGTTTGAGCAACGCAACCTGTAGCAATAAGTTCATCGGCTGCCTTTTTGCCGGCTTGTGGGTCACGAGCTGCAAGCACCACTGTATATCCGAGTAGCCCGAGTTGACGAGCAGTTTCTTTACCAATTCCTTTGTTTGCCCCTGTAATTAGGACTACTTTTTCGTTTTTACTTTCCATAATATGTATTTCTATAATTTATTTATATTTTCTGTTTTTTGTGCTTTAAAGCTGACGACACATGATATATTTCTGTAAAAATATTAAATTAACAAATCAGCTTTGGAAATTAAGTTTTTTTAAACTCTTTTGGCTCAAATGGGGGAGAGGTTCTCAACGTTAGCGAATTAAGGGCTGGGCGGCCTGCTCGATGATGTGTAGCCTTTCTCATCATATCATAACACCTTCTGCTATGTACCAACATCCTGGTGCATTAAGCTCATTCATAGTTTTCGGTTCAATATCGTCAATGTTTTTCCAAACGGTGTCCGGTTTCCCCAAATTAACCTTTCCCTTTGTTAATCCTAATTTCTTACTTATAAAGTCAATAACACAATTCTCAGTCCATTGCCCATTCACTGTAAAACAGTCAAACTTGGTTAATAAAAACTGCATTTTTTGATAACTGAAATAGTAGTTGGAAATTCTTGAAATATTATAATCTGAATTACTTGAACTGAATTTAATTTTTAAGAGATTGTTTTCTATCTCAATTTTTGTATTTATAACAGTTATTTCTGATATCATTGAATAACTTTGCTCTATTAAATTGAAACTGTCTTTTACTGGGTCTTTAAGTACAATAATTAAAATGCATCTCGGATACTTTTTCATCTCCATTCTATTGACTTTCTCTTCTCCTATAAACTCAATAAAAGAATAGGATATAAGGCTGTCATTGCTTTTAATAACGAAAGCAATATCCATTTTATGGTCACCATTCAAATCACCTATAGTTGAGTCAACAATTGTCCATCCCTTAGGAACAAAGCTGGACATCGTTTTTCCTACTTTTATTATTTCTGGGGGAACGAAAAAATTGGCTGGTTGTCCAAGAACAAGTCCAAGTTTCAGGAAAAGTAATATAGTTAGTATCAGTCTCATTAGGTTACACATAACGGGCACTGCCTTACTGTGGGTATTCAAAGATAATATTTTTATTGTAGGTTTTAATCGTAAGCAGCAAGGCAGTTGTATTTGCCCTACTTGATCAGTGTACACCCGTTTCAAAGCGCTGTTAATTATTTTAACTTTTTGATTTCGAATTCTGATAATCCGGTTGATTTTACTATCAAATCAATTGAAATTCCACTTAATAATAGATTTTTAGCAACTTCTATCTTTCCTTCAATCCTTCCTTCTATCTTTCCTTCAATCTTTCCTTCAATCTTTCCTTCAATCTTTCCTTCATCTCTTGCTGTATCTAAAGAATTTTTTAAATCCCGATAATATTTTAAACTATCCTCATACGAACGAACTTGTTCTGCTGTAAATTTAGCAATTTCGGCAGTTTCAAACAACTTATCAAATATTTGTTCTCTTAGTTTGTCCGGAATTCTATCAAGTTTGTTTAAATTTCTTATAACATAAAGCCATTTATCAAATCTTGTTTCAAGTTCATCCACCGATTTATTGAACTTTGGCATTTCAAGATAAATGAAGGTCAATTTATCATAGAATATCTTATTCGATTCAATATCCGTCAATTTAACATCGTAGCGGAATTTCTCAGGTTCATCCTTATCTGAATCAAACACAAAATCAAGGATAGCAATGGTATATACTGCTTTTAATTCATAATCCCAATCTGCACGTTTGGCTTGTTCTCGAATCGGAAATGTAGAGTAATATACGGTCCTGTCTTTAAAAAAATTCTGTTTCGTTTTTTGCAACTCGACTATAAATTTTTCACCCTTCTCATTTTCGCAATACAAGTCAAAAATTGCTTTTCTATCAATTTCAGTCGTACCAAGATGCTCAGTTTTCAAATACGTTAAATCCTTTATTTGGCCTTGCTCATCTTTCAACAATTCATTTAAAAAGTCTAACAGTAAGTCCTTATTTAACTCTTCGCCAAACATTTTTTTGAATCCATAATCGGTGAAAGGATTTATATATCTTTCAACAAATTCAGACATATCCATTAATTTTCAACAAAAATACAAATTTCTGATGTCTTTATAACTGGTGCTGTGTTTTTTATGCTATCTAACTTTCCAAAACTCTATAATACTTCAAAAATACAAAAATATTTATGAAAGTTAAGAAAGTCCAAAGTCTTAATATAGTTTTTCGGAATTGAGATAGTCATAATGAGGGTCGTTTGGCTTGCATTAATGTGTCAATTAGTTCGGAATAATTTGTTGTGATGCTTGGTATAAATATGAGTTTAGGGTCGTCAAGTTGATAAGGAATTTGCTTTGGCCTGTAGTAGTCAATTTTTGCCCACCAATTACCTTTGATAATTGTTGTCCCGAATTTTTTCTTGTCTAAGACCGCAATTTCTAAGAAGTCAAAACTCTTCTCTGCTTGATTAGGACTTTTCTGAGTTAGGCTTGTCGTTGTTAAAATAAATTCTGTGTCTGCTAAGTCACGCAACTTGTTATTCCATTTTTTTACTCCAAATACAAACGCACCAATAATAATTGGAATTGAAAAAAGAAAACTCCAAAGGCCATCAGGTGCATTTAGTTTGATTAAAATGAAAGTAAACATTGAGAATACGATGACCAATATAATAGAAGCATTAATTGACACAGAAATAAATCTATTCTTCAAATACTCTTCCATTTGTTTTCCGTCCACTTTATATTTTATTATTGAATCGCTCATTTCCTAATGTTAATATTATTTTTAGCATTGTCGTCATAGCATGGCCGCCTAAAGTAAAACCCGTTTTATTTTTCCTTCTTGATATTAATAATTTTCCAACCCCCATTTTCCCCAATATAATCTCTAATGATTTGCCCAACGTATTTTCCATTTTTTAGTACCATCTCTGTATTATCTGTCTCGTGTTTTTCAATCGGAAACGCCTTGAGTCCTTTTAACTTATATTTACTAGTATAAAAAACGCCAAAGTTTCCTGATACCTCTTCACATGTTATAATACCTTCATTTTTATTATACTCAGGATTTGCCCAAATTCCATCAGCAGTGTTTTCTAATTTTATAAGTGTATTTGAATCATTTAAGTATATTTCAGTCCATCGGTTTCCATTTATATTCGTCACAGTCCAACATAATAAGTCCTGGTTGCCATCATTATTAAAGTCTACAACATAAAACGATGGAACTAAAAGCGTATTCGTATCTATGATATAAAAGGTATGATGCACAGTGTCCATTGACTTCCATAAACCGTTTACATATTCAGATAGTACAGAATTTGAATCATTAAGTATTTCGATTGAGTATTTATTTGATTTTTTGCCGGTCAAAACAAATTCCTGATATAATTTTTTATTCTGCACTTCGAAACTACCTTCCGATAAATGTTTTGCTTTAATAATAAAATCAAGATAATACGTAGAATCTGTCTTCTGAGCTGAAGTCGGAAAATTAATAAGAATAAAGCATATAAATATTAATTGTCTCATTCCATTTTACAGTTATCTTGCTTTCCAAAAGCTAGTTAATATCATGTCGCTAGGGGTCCACTTATCATTTTGCAAATCTCTGTTAAATAATGTAAATTTATCAGAAAATGATTTATTACATTTAACCTCCACTATTAAAGTCTTGCCGGAACCGCCAGCGTCTTCAAGTTCAAATTGTTCATCAGGAAATTTTTCTTTAATTTCTTTGGCTATTCTGTTTAATAATTTGCCATCAATATTCAAACAATCTTGATTTTCTTTATCGCATACAAATGTAAATTTAAAACTCCCCTCAAATTTAATCATTGATAGAGATGGTGTCAAAATAAGATTACTGTCAAGTAATATTTCTGCTATAAAATTTCTCATTTCTGGGAGCGAAGAAAACTTTTTTTCTTTACGATATGCTTTTTTAAAACCCTTTTTAAACATTTTAAGTTGACTCGGCTCAAAATAAAAATACCCACTATCGCAAACAATTTCATTACAATTAAGATTTACCAAAAAACTTTCTACCGCTATTCCATTCTCACACAAAATAATTTGATAATGATATCCACAAGCATATATTGGACTTGGCTTAACAAATGACCATTCTTTTTTTATTGAATTTAAAACCTTAATGTCATCAATAAAAAATTCACCAACACTATCGACAAAAGAATTTCTGTCGCTTTCAGAACGAATGCCAAGCATTGAAAAACCACCTTTATTAAAATCATATTTTTTTAATAACTGCACTTGACCAAAAGATGAAATTGTAATTAATGAAAGGATGAAGAATAATATTTTTGTTTGTCTTTTCATAATTTTCTAAATGATACACCGTCAATAGGTTGCTACTAAATAATAGCCTAACCAAAGGTAATCAAAAAAAAACTACCTTATTTGATAACCAAACCTTTTGTGCAGTATATATTTCTGTAAAAATATAAAATTTCACAAATCAACTTTGATGATTAAGTTTTTTGTAAACCCTTTTGACTCAAGGGGAGAGGTTCTCAACCTAAGCGAATTATCGGCAGCCTACCCGATCTGTAATTAGTGCTTTTTTATTCGCTGTTTAATCCAGTAGCTGTCATCAATAGAAAATCTAAGCTTTTTGAATAATCTAACCTATCATACTCTAGCCCAAGTTTTTTTATGTTTTTGTAGTAACTGTTCAAGTTTTTATAATAATTCTTTTCCAATTGAACTGAAGTTGCTTTTTCTCCAAGCTTTTCAATCAAAAACCACTTTTCTAATAATCTTGCTGTACGACCATTTCCATCTTGGAATGGGTGAATCTTTACAAAAACCAGATGAATATATGATGCAAAATAAAAAACATCAAAATCATGTATGTCAGCTTTTAATATCAACTCAATATCATTAAACAACTTGTCGAGTTCAGATTTAACTATGTTTGGTTCTGCCGCAACATATTCAATCCTATCATCACTGTTTATTACAAACATTGGATTATGGCGAATGCATCCTTGTTGGCTTTTAGGCAATAAATTTGAACTTAAAATCGAATGGGTTCTTAGGACATTCTGAAATGTCAATCTATTTTTAAAGATAAACTCATAAGCTGCATATAAATCATCCGCTTTTTTTGTATACTCAGGTTTATATTTAACGTTTAGAAACTTGTGTTTAAAGAAACTGTCGAAATCAATATTTTCACCTTCAATCTTAGATGAATAAACAGATGAAACTGAGTTATAAAACTTAAAATAATCAACAGGTATATCAAGTTTTTCGTTTTTGCGTAAAGTCTCCATTGGCGAAACTTTCACAAAATCTTTAAAACTATCTATGAAGTCATACTTTAATATCTCTAATTCCATATCATAATTGAATATTCGGACAAAGATAATTTTTTAACCCAAATAACTCAATAATCATTAAGCAAACAAAACCGATACGGCAATAAGGCATCTTCCCCTGCGTAATTCACACCAATACGAGGACCAATCTTAATTTGATTTTCCACTACTTTCAGTCCGCAATCTTCAATCCAAAGGGTGTTCCCAAGCAAAGAAGTGCCACTTTGAACATAATGTATGCCCAGGGCTTTGGTCAGTTTACCGGGACCATCGCTATGTTCTTTCAAAATAGGGGATTTCAGAATTCGGCTCTCCATCACATCTAAACCAAGGGTCGGTAGAATGCCTCTAATCAACACAGCATGAGGAATGCCGGACACATTGGTGACTACATTAAATAAGGAGTACATGCCATAACATAAGTAAATATAGGCCAGTCCCCCTTGGGCATACATCACTTCTGTTCTCGGGGTTCTTCTATCTCCATAAGCATGGGAGGCTTTATCGGTAATTCCGGCATAAGCTTCCGTTTCTGTGATGATGCCTCCGGTCAGTTTTCCCTCGAAGCAGCTAAAGAGACTTTTTCCCAGCAAATCTTTGGCTAGGCTTACTACATCGGTTTGCAAATAATAATCTTGGGTAAGCTTGCCCATAGATATTATACCATTTTAAATTTTATAATCATCCAATTGAATTATTCATTACGAGTAAACACATACTCTAAGATATTGCATCCCATTTGGAGGGCTTTGAGGCGGGTGGCTTCAGAATCTTTATGCACTTCGTAATCTTCCCATCCATCGCCCAAATCGCATTCATAAGAATAGAAACAAACGAGCTTTCCTTCGTAAATCAGCCCAAAACCTTGGGCGGGTTTGCCGTCGTGTTCGTGAATTTTCGGCAGTCCGGCAGGGAACTTGTATTTTTGGTGGTATAAAGGATGGCTAAAGGGAAGTTCAATAAACTCCAACTCCGGAAATACTTTTTTCATTTCTCGTCGTATGAATTTATCCAATCCATAATTATCATCCACATGCAAAAAACCGCCTCCAATTAAATAATTCCTCAAATTGCTGGCATCTTTTGCCGAAAAGTTCACGTTTCCATGTCCGGTCATGTGCACAAAAGGATAATTAAATATTTCGGGGCTCCCTACTTCAACCGTGGCATAATCTGTTTTGATATTGGTGCCGTTGTTTTTATTGGAGAATGCAATTAAATTGGTAAGTGAGGTAGGATTGGCATACCAATCGCCGCCGCCGTTGTACTTTAAAAGGCCAATTTGATACGTTCCCTGTGCTGAGATGAAAAAGGGAAATAGAAAAGTGATTATCCAAAATTTGAACTTGAGTTTCATTTGTGTTTAATTTGATTGAGTACCTGAAAACAAGTACAAGCATATAAGGCAGCCGTCTCCACACGCAATCGGTTCTCACCCAGACTTACTGCACTAAACTGTTTCTCAATAGCAGCGGAAATTTCTTTGGGAGTGAAGTCCCCTTCGGGTCCGATAAGAATGACGGCATCTTTTCCGGGGGCATATACATCCGATAAATAAGAAACCTTTTCATTTTCAAGGCAATGGGCAATGAACTTTTGTCCGCGAAAATTCTGTTGAACAAAGTCATCAAAGCGAATGGGAGGATTCAATATAGGCAACAATGTCTGTTGCGATTGTTTTAAAGCCGATATGAGTATTTTTTCTAAGCGTTCTGTTTTAATGTTTTGACGTTCGGTTCTATCACACACCAAAGGGGTAATCTGATCGATTCCTATTTCAGTAGCCTTTTCCACAAACCACTCAAAGCGATCGGGGTTTTTGGTATATGAAACGGCAATATGGCTTTGAAAAGTTTTCTGAACAGGGGAGGAGACCGCTTCCAAGACCTTGAGTTTGCATTTTTTTAGGTTATTATCAATAATTTCGCAACGAAACAAATTTCCTTTGCAATCCGTCAAACCTACAAAATCACCCACATTCAAGCGAAGCGATTTCGCACAATGCTTAGATTCTGTTTCATTTAACTCATATTCTCCGGAAAGCATTTCCGTTGCATAAAAAATTTGCATGCCAAGATTTTAAAGTGTAAAATTAGCTAAAATTCTTGTTTTATTCATAAAATCAACTTCAAGACAAACGCTAATTCGATTTCAAATCATATATTTCTTTATACAAATCAATGGTTTACAAAGATGTTTCTCTTTTGGGAGGTGTACGCATCAGGGCTTTATAAAAGTTCGATTATCCAGTTCCTTAAAAGCCAAATTCAGTTCTTCTTGGGTATTCATTACTATTGGTCCTCCCCAGGCAATAGGTTCATTTAGAGGTTGGGCCGACAAAAGTAAAAATCGCACCTCTTGTTGTTGGGTTTTTACCTTGAGCTTTTTACCTTCATCGAACAATATCACGTTTTTCTCGGCAATGCGCTGTAGGTTTTCATATCCAAATTCAGCTTCGCCTAAGAGAATATACAGGAATAAGGTTTCCGTAGGCTCAGTGTCCAATATCCAATCAGCATTGGGAGCCATCTCCACGTCAAAAAAGTTCACTTTTACATACTTCCCCTGCGTAGCGCCGAAGTGTTCCTTATACTTTCCGTTCAGGATATGAATTCTCACGCCCTGTTCATCCACCACCGGAATTTGATCTTTGGTAATGGCTAAATAGCTTGGCCGGGTCATTTTATGAGCTGCAGGAAGATTCACCCAAAGTTGTGTCCCCAGCATTCTTTTCGAGGGCTTGGGCATTTCTTGATGGATAATGCCTGAACCGGCAGTCATCCATTGGCAGTCGCCGGCTAATATTTGTCCTTTGTTTCCCAGATTGTCGGCATGCTCAATATGACCTTCAATTAAATAGGTCACCGTTTCAATGCCTCGGTGTGGATGCCATGGAAAGCCTTTAATATAATCGTCTGAATTAAAGGAATCGAATGCATCCAACATCAAAAATGGATCAAAGTCTTTTACATCCCCATGTCCAATTTCACGTACCAACTTTACCCCGGCACCGTCCATTGTTGCGATTCCGTGGATAATCTTTTTTATGTTTCTATAGTCTTTCATGTTTGAAAAAATAGGTATTTAGGAAACAAAGTCAAGGGGAAAAGGTTTATACCGAAAACAAAAAAACTGCTCCATTTCTGAAGCAGCTTTCAAGTATTTTAAGCAATCTTATTTATCCCAGATTTCTTCTCCTTCAGTACTTACATAGCCTTTTTTCTCTCCAAGGGTGATTCTGGCTTTTCCTTCGTAGTTAAACTCTTCCATTTTATCATATTTACACTCGGCAATTTGCTTTCCGGTTTTGTCAATAAAACCTACTTTGCCTGCAATTTTCACTTTGGCAAAACCATCGCGGAAACCACTGGCTTCGTCATATTTGAAGTCCACTACTTTTTTGTCTTCCTTGTTGATTAAACCCCATTTGTTGTCCATTTTTACAAATGTGACATCGTTAATGAAGTCCATGGCCATATCGTATTTAAAGTCGGAAATGGTTTTCCCTGCTTTATTAATGTAAGTCCATTTTTTATTCAGCTTCACTTTAGCCAAGCCATTTACAAAAGAACTGGCACTTTCATATTGACATTTAATAGCTTCTTTTCCGGTTACATCAATAAATCCAAATTTGTTCATGGTCGAATCTTTCATTCCTACGCAAGCCATACCTTCAGAAAAAGGGAAGCCAATAGCGTATTTAATGGGGATAGCCACTTCTCCTTTTTTATTCAAATAACCCCATTTGTTTTCGTTGATGGCTTGAACGGAGCAAAACCCGTTTTTGTAGTTTCCAATATTCTTGTACATTGGAGCCACGATTTCTTTACCGGTAGAATCAATAATCCCGTAAAGCGGTTTTTTTGCTGCCAAACCTACACAAACTACGGCATACCCTTCGGAAGGATTTCTAATTTCATCATATTTAAAAGGAGTCAGAATTTTCCCTTTTTTATTAATCAAAGCCCACATACAATCTTCACATAAAGAATCCGAATTGCGAATTCTCCCTAAGCCATTGCTGAAAGGATAGGCTTGAGCATATTTTAAAGGTACAATTTCTTCTCCTTTAATGTTAATGTAACCCCATTTACCGCCTCTTTTTACTCCGGTAAAGTCGCATCCAATGCAAACAGGTGCCAAACCGTCGGCTTCATTGAAATCCCTGGCATTATCATATTTTGCAGGAATCACCTGATTGCCTTTATCGTCCACAAAACCGAACTTATTGTCGTTGTTGCGTTTCATTTTAATATTAACTTCTTCCTTTTGCTTTTTCGAGTCTGTTTTTTGAGCAAAGCTCGAAAACACAAAGCAAGTCAGCAAAATAAGTGCTGTAATTGAAATTGTTTTTTTCATATATATCATTTTATTTAGTTTAATCATTAAGTAATATTATCCTACTTGGTTAATGTAGCAAAGTTAATTTAAAATAACTTGCTTTGTTTTAATGTGCTTTGAATTAACATTTTTTAAATCTGAAATACAGGGAAATTGAAGCTTAGTTGTTGATTACCAGTACATCATATTGGTAGGTAATCACTTTCTTTTCGTTCTCTTTGATGGGTATTTCCCAATTGATGTCGGAATAGGGGTTTAAACTATAATACTTCCCTGATTTTTTCGATTTGCCATTGTCAGAAGCTTCAATAACCTCTGCCATAAGCGATTTTTTTACTCTCAAATCAATGGATTTTTTTTGCAAGTTGCTGATGCTAATCGTACCTTTAATGCTTACTTTGTTGTAATAATTTCGTCCCACTTTTTTGAAGTTTTCAACCTTCTTTATTTCTTCCTCCTGATTTTTTACAATTACATCCGCTGCTTTTGATAGCTGAATAGAAACATCGCTGCCCACAGAAGTGTATTTAATAATGTCCTGAGCTAAGGGTTGTTGTTTTTCGTTAAGCACAAATGCCGGTGCGGTGGTAAAAGGATTGTTGGTTTTGTTGGTCAGTCTCAATGAATGGAAAACATCCTGACGAGCTTCCGGATCATTGGCAATGTATTTATTGGTGCTGTAATTTACCACGTCGTTAATATTCACTTCATACACATCCTTATAATTTACTTTTTGAGAGAATATTTCGAAGGAGGTCTTGGTGTCTTTTAATAAACTGACTTTGCCAAGGGTGTACATAAAAAGGTCGTTGGTTTTTTCGCCCTCGGTGCTATAGATGCTGCTTTCTTCAAAAGCCGGAGTTCTTAATGGCATTTGGGCTACTGACATGTCCTGAGCAGGAGTGAAATTATAATTTTGAAATTGATAAGACAGACCGCCTAAATTTGCACTTTTTTGATCAAAAATATTACTTAGATAATCTAGGCTAATGGGATCAGTCATGTTTCCCCAATAGAATTGTGGGTTTCCAACGGTCAAGGTAAGGTCGGCATCTTCAATGTTTTCGGAATAATTTTCAACCAAGGCTTTGAGTTCGATAATGAGTTCCTTATCATCTTGAATTTTTATGAAATAGGAAGGCATCCATTGAATCCCGGTTTGCATATACACCATTCTTAATCGAGTTTCGTCCGTTTTCTTACTGAATTCTATCTCTGCCAATCGAGTTAGGGAATCTTTGCTAAGGTAATCGTTGGATTTATCATCCAAGCTAAATTCTTTTACATTAGAGGCGTTGATAAAATAAGTCCTACCATCACTTCCTTTCAATTTTATGAGATCTGTCTCGGGAAGATACATTTGCAAGGTTCCTGCCAATTCCTTAATGCTTTTCTCATCCACTTTGTAAACGAACTTGATGGTTTTATTGATGTTGGCACTGATAAATTCATCCTACGTTCTGGCCAGTTTTTGCTTTTTAATGGTATCGGTCTTAAAAACCACATTATTGATCCGAATGTCTTTTAAAGAACTCAGCCAAAATGTACCTAAGAGTGGTTTTTCCGGTAATGCCAGCTTACCTATCCCTTTCTTTAGGCTGATGTCACCTTCTTTAAGCATAAAATAGGTGCCATTTTTAAACACATTGACTTGCACGGCTTTGAGTTCAGTCTGTGCATTTGAATTATAGTGCAAAGCAAGAATTGCAATGAACACCATTAGAAATGATTTTTTCATATTTAAAATATTTTGTTAAAAATAGCCTTTCAGGTTGCAAAAACTATACCAACAAGTATAAAGTCGAAAAGGGCTTAATTTGGGAGTTTAACTTCGGGCCTGAATTCAACAATATCATCTTCTAACCTTAGGTTTCCAATAATAAATTGTTGGCGTTCCGGGGTATTATCTCCCATATAATAGCTCAGAATATCGTGAACCGAAGTTTCTTTGTTAAGAATTACAGGATCCAGTCGGATGGATTTTCCAATAAACTGCTTGAATTCATCAGGGGAAATTTCGCCCAATCCTTTAAAACGCGTAATCTCGGGTTTGGTGCCTAATTCTGCTATGGCATTTATCCTTTCCTGTTCGGAGTAGCAATAGACGGTTTTTTGCTTGTTTCGTACTCTAAATAGTGGGGTTTGAAGTATATAGATATGTCCGGCTTTTACCAAATCAGGGAAAAATTGAAGGAAGAAAGTGAGTAATAACAATCGAATATGCATTCCGTCCACATCGGCATCGGTAGAAATCACAATGTTGTTATATCTCAAGTTTTCCAGCCCGTCTTCTATATTGAGTGCCGATTGTAGCAAGTTAAATTCTTCGTTTTCGTACACAATTTTTTTGCTCAGATTGAAACAATTCAAGGGTTTCCCTTTTAAACTGAACACGGCTTGGGTATTTACATCTCTCGACTTGGTGATGGAACCGCTTGCCGAATCACCCTCAGTAATAAATAAGGTAGTTTCTAACTTTCTATCGTCATGGCTATTGAAATGAATGCGGCAATCGCGTAATTTGCGATTGTGTAAACTCACTTTTTTGATGCTTTCTTTGGCCAGTTTCTTGATGTTCGAAAGTTCTTTTCTTTCTTTTTCTTGTTCCAGGATTTTACGCAATAAAGCTTCAGCTACATCAGGATTGATATGTAAATAATTATCAAGGTTTCTTTTTACAATATCGTGGATAAAGTTTCTCACCGTTTGCCCATTAGGCTCCATGTGACTTGATCCTAATTTGGTTTTGGTTTGAGATTCGAAAACGGGTTCCTGAATTTTTATACTGATGGCTGCAACCACCGATGAACGAATATCACTGGGATCAAAGTCTTTTTTGTAAAACTCTCTAATGGTTTTAACAAAAGCTTCTCTAAAAGCCGCTTGATGTGTTCCTCCTTGGGTGGTATGTTGACCGTTAACAAAGGAATAATACTCTTCGCCATATTGCTTAGAACTGTGGGTGAAAGCAAATTCAAAATCACCTTCGGCAATATGCACAATAGGGTAGGTGATGGGTCCATTGATATTGTTATTGAGTAAGTCGAGCAAGCCATTTTTTGCTTGTAGCTTGGTTCCGTTAAAATTGATGGTCAAATCTTTATTAAGGAAAGCATAATTCCAAAGCATTTTCTCAATATAATCGCTCAGAAAATGGTAGTTCCCGAAAACATCCACATCCGGAACAAAAGTGATGATGGTTCCACTTCTTGAATCGCATTCATTGATTTCAGATTCACTAACGATTTCACCCTTTGAGAATTCCACCACTTTGGTTTTTCCTTCTCTAATGGATTGCACTTTGAAAAAATGGGATAACGCATTTACAGCTTTGGTACCCACTCCATTTAACCCGACAGATTTCTTAAAAACACTGGAGTCGTATTTGGCACCGGTATTCATCTGCGAAACGCATTCAACTACTTTTCCTAAAGGCATTCCTCGACCATAATCACGAACGGTAACTTTTTGGTCCATAATCTGGACTTCAATGATCTTGCCTTTGCCCATAACGTGCTCATCTACAGAATTATCTACAATTTCCTTAATAAGCACATAAATTCCATCGTCTTGAGAACTTCCGTCTCCCAATTTTCCAATATACATCCCGGGGCGGAGGCGTATATGTTCTTTCCAATCCAAGGATTGGATGCTGTCTTCACTATAGTTTGCTACGGTATCCATAATTATGGCGACAAAGGTACAATTTACAAAAGAAATTCCGGAACTTCATTTACAAAATTATCAACTATGAATTCAACCATCTTAGAGTATAAATTCTATTTCCTTAAATGCACATTCTATAGTTTCTCCTTCTTTTGTCAATAATTTCAACTGCCCATAAGAATTCACCGATTGAATACCGGCGAGGATTTCCTTGCCTTGAAAAAGGTAGGGAGACAACATATTCAACCGGAACAAATGATTTAAATAATCTTGATCTATTTCAGTAAAGAGCATTTTTTCTAAATTCTCATACCTTCTTAACAAGCAATTTGTAAGCTGCATAAGCATGTCTTCAACATCATATAAAGCATTATTGATCAAACTTAAGGAAATAGGGTTTGGAGCCGCATCGGTAAATGTTGTTTGGTTAATATTCATTCCAATACCAACAATGCTGTTATTCATTGTGTTTCCGTAAATTTCATTTTCAATTAAGGTACCGGCAATTTTTTTTGTTTCCTACATAAATATCATTGGGCCATTTAATGGTCGTTTTTTCTGTTTTAACATGGAGTTTCACAAAGTCGAGAATTCCAAGAGCGATGGTTTGATTTAGTTTAAACTGATTTACCGGTTCTAAATATTCAGGTTTTAAAATAAGGCTGAAGGTTAAATTCTTCCCCGCCTCAGCTTCCCAATGATTTCCGGCATTGCCTCTGCCTTTTGTTTGATGAAGGGCTATAATTACAGTGGAATCATCCGTTGAATGCTTCTGTAAATATTCTTTGGCAAAGTCATTTGTAGATGGAATTTCGTCTAATTTTACAATTCTAACCTTTTGATTGTTAATTAAATGTTCTGAAATTTGGCTTGTTAACATGCTTTAAGATAATAAAAAATTTAGCTTCAAATATATAGTTAAAATTACTTACTTTTGCAAACTTGAATAATTTAGCACCATTACATGCCTCCACGCAAAAAGAAAATTGAAAACAATCTGTCCATCCTTGACATTGCTGTTGAAGCATTGAAAGATAAAAAAGCCGACGATATCTTATCTATCGAAATAGGAAAAATCCCCGGTTCCATTTGCGACCATTTTATAGTTTGTAGCGGAAACTCCAGACCGCATGTTGAAGCTTTATATGAAACCGTTCGCGATACCATTAAGCAAAAAACAGGTTTGAATGTTTGGCATTCAGAAGGATACGAAAATGCAGAGTGGATTTTATTGGATTATTTCGATGTCGTAATTCACATTTTCCAGCCCGAAGGCCGTTCTTTTTATCAATTAGAAGCTTTATGGGCAGATGCGCCTACCACCACTTATTGATTTATTAATTAACCTATTATGGCCGAAAACGAAAATAAAACCCCTGATAATTCCAAAGACAACGGTCCCTTAAAGAACCCCAATTTGCTTAAGAAAAAACCAAAATTCAGTTTCTACTGGATTTATGGTGCTATTGCCATCATTTTCATTGCCATGCAATTCTTTAATTATGGTGGTGGAAGTAAAGAGATCAATTACTCTCGTTTTGAGAAAATGCTTTGGAATCAGGACGTTGAGAAAATTATCATCGTGAACAAAGAAAATGCTGAAATTTATATCAAAAAGGATAAGCTGAAATCAGATACCGCCTATAAAGATATGGATTCAAAAAACTTTGGATCTTCTTCATCGGGTCCTCAGTTTGTTTTTGAAGTAGGTTCAGTTGAAAATTTCGAAAAGAAACTGGAGCAATCCAAGAAAGATTATATTGCTAAATTACAAGCGGATAGCAGTGTAGCGGGAAAGCAAAACATCAAAGCTTTTGAGACTCAATTCCCGGTTCCAGGATACAAAACTCGTACAAACTGGACTGGAGATATCTTGAGTTGGATCGCTTTACCGGTAATCTTTATTCTCTTTTGGTTGTTTTTAATGCGACGTATGGGCGGTGGTGCCGGTGGTGGACAAATTTTCAATATTGGCAAATCAAAAGCACAGCTTTTTGATAAAGATACCCATGTAAATATCACATTTAAAGATGTTGCCGGATTGGAGGAGGCTAAGACAGAAATTATTGAAATTGTTGACTTCCTTAAAAATCCAAAGAAATATACCCAATTGGGAGGTAAAATACCCAAGGGCGCTTTGTTAATTGGTCCTCCGGGTACCGGTAAAACTTTGTTGGCCAAAGCCGTTGCAGGTGAAGCAAAAGTGCCTTTCTTTTCTCTTTCGGGTTCCGATTTCGTAGAGATGTTTGTGGGGGTAGGGGCTTCTCGTGTTAGAGACCTTTTTAAAACTGCCAAAGAAAAAGCACCTTGTATTATTTTTATCGATGAAATTGACGCTATTGGAAGAGCCAGAGGAAGAAGTGCTGTTACCGGAGCCAACGACGAAAGAGAAAATACCTTAAACCAATTGCTTACCGAAATGGATGGCTTTGCAAGTAATGCCGGAGTCATTATTTTAGCGGCTACCAACCGCGCCGATATTCTTGACCGTGCTTTGGTTCGTGCTGGACGTTTCGACCGACAGATTCACGTTGAATTACCGGATATAACCGAAAGAAATGCCATTTTTAAAGTCCACATGGGACCGCTAAAATATGATGTCGGTAGTGTTGATTTTGATTTTCTGGCAAAACAGACGCCCGGTTTTAGTGGGGCCGATATTGCCAATGTTTGTAACGAAGCGGCTTTGATTGCTGCAAGAAACAATAAAGATAAAATTGAAAAACAAGATTTTCTGGATGCCATTGATAGAATTGTGGGTGGCTTAGAAAAAAGAAGTAAAATTATTTCTAAAGGAGAGAAGAAAGTGATTGCTTTCCATGAAGCAGGTCATGCTGCGGTGAGTTGGTTGTTGCGTTATGCTCATCCTTTAGTTAAAGTCACTATTGTGCCCAGAGGAAAAGCTTTAGGAGCTGCTTGGTATTTGCCCGAAGAACGCCAAATTACTACTGCCGAACAAATGTTCGACGAAATGGTTGCTACTTTGGGAGGTAGAGCTTCAGAAGAAGTGAATTTCGGGAAAGTTTCTACCGGTGCCCTAAACGACTTGGAAAGAGTGACCAAACAAGCTTATTCCATGATCGTATATTTTGGTTTAAATGCGGAAGTAGGAAATGTGAGTTATTACGATTCTTCAGGTCAGCAAGAGTATCAATTGACCAAGCCTTATAGCGAAAAAACAGCAGAAACCATTGATGCTGAAATCAAAAAGCTCATCGAAAAAGCTTACCAAACTTCAAAGGATATCATCATTGAAAATAAAGATAAATTGGTGCAATTGGCTGAATATCTGCTCGAAAAAGAAGTAATATTCAGAGAAGATTTGGAGGCTATTTTTGGAAAAAGACCCTTTGATGAAGAAGAAACGGTAACCAAAGATATTCCGTTGGAAATAGCTGAAGAAAAACAAGAAGTTCCTTCTGAGCAAACTGAAAACTCTGAAAATAATTCAATAACTGCCTAATACATGGAAGAAAGTACCAGCCGAGAAAAAATACTCAAAGCGGTTCGAAATGCCTTGATTGAACCCAGTGAAAACCCTTTTTCAATTGTAGATATGGACTCTGCAATTTTTGAGGAAAGAGACGAAATACCGGAACTTATTTTTGCAGACGAATTTACCAAAGTAGGTGGCGTTTTTGTGTATTGCGAAAATAATGAGGACTTTGGCGTGAACTTCAAAACCCTTTCGGAACAAAAACAATGGAATGAAGTTTTCTGCTTCGAAGGAAGTATTCAAAATATGCTGGATAAATTAGGTATTAGTTATCAGACCTCTAAGGAAGACTTAGCAAGAATTCAGGTAGGAATCACCCCTTGCGAATATTTAATTGCACGTACCGGAAGTATCATGGTTTCTTCGAGGTGTCAAACCGGAAGAAGATTGAATGTCTTACCCGAAACTCACATAGTTATCGCAAAATCCAACCAAATTGTTTCGGATATTAAAGATGCTTTCCGACAAATTAAACTTGATAATGAGGTCTTGCCTTCTATGATTTCCCTCATCACAGGTGCCAGTCGTACCGCAGATATTGAGAAAACCTTGGTGATGGGTGCGCATGGACCTCGAGAATTGTATGTCTTTTTTATTGACGAGTACCAAGACTAGAATAGAGTGAATAATTTTACCCAGCGAACCATAACCGGATTTTCCTTTGTTGGAGTGGTTATCGCTTCTATTGTAATTCATCCTTTGACTTTTGCTGTCTTGTTTTTGCTTATTTCCCTGCTCAGCTTACATGAGTTTTATAAACTTGCATCCAAAGAAGGGGTACGTCCTTTAGAAATTCCTGCATACATTGCCGCGGTGATAATATACTGCACTCCTTGGGTATTGGTATATTACCCTGAAAATACAAAGTTTATGTATTTGGATGTGATCGTTTTGTTTTTACCCTTTATCTTCCAATTGTATAGAAAAGCAGAAAAACCTTTTACAAACATCGCTTTCACGCTTTTAGGAATAGTGTATGTTATGCTTCCATTTTCATTATTGGCTTCCTTTTATTTCATTAATTTCCCTTTGTATGGAGTGCAATTTGGGGTGCTGTTTGGCTTTTTTGGATTGATTTGGATTAATGATACCGGCGCTTATCTTGTGGGTTCCCTCATCGGAAAACATAGACTTTTCGAAAGAATTTCACCTAAAAAATCGTGGGAAGGGAGTATTGGAGGTGCAATTTTCACTTTAGGTGGAGCTGTTTTATGCTATTATTTGTTTGCCGATTTATATGTTTGGCAATGGTTGGTGGTTGCTCTCATTGTGTCTATTATCGGCACTTTAGGTGACCTTACAGAATCACTGTTTAAAAGAAGTATTGGAGTGAAGGATTCAGGAGCCATTCTTCCCGGTCATGGAGGAATGCTGGATAGGTTCGACAATGTCTTCCTTTCGGCTCCTTTTGTTTTTGTCTTTTTAATGTTAATTAGTTAAATGATGAGATTACATAAAGAAGGATATTTTATCATGGGATGGATGTTTATTGCCCTCCTTTGCATTTTAGTTGGGATAAACTATTTATATCCTGAACAAACTTGGATTCATTGCATTTTATATGCCTCAGCTATCATATTCTATTTTTTGGTGGTACGTTTTTTTAGAAACCCCGAGCGTTTAATCGATTATCCTGAAAATTCCATCATATCTTCTGCTGATGGTGAAGTGGTTGTGATAGAAGAAGTGATGGAAACCGAATTTTTTAAAGACAAGCGCATACAGGTATCCGTATTTATGTCGCCTTTAAATGTCCATGTAAACCGCTTTCCAATAAATGGTGAAATTTCATACGTGCATCATAAACCCGGTCGTTTTTTGGTGGCATGGCTCCCTAAATCTTCTGAATTAAACGAAAGAAATTCCGTTGTCATCACTTCAGGTGTTCACCAAGTGATGATGCGCCAAATTGCCGGTGCGGTGGCGCGTCGAATTGTGTGTTATGCCAAAGTAGGTTCCACAGCAAAACAAGGAGCTGAAATGGGAATGATAAAATTTGGTTCTAGAGTGGATTTGTTTTTACCCTTAGGAAGCAAAGTTCACGTGAACTTAGACGATATGGTCACTGCCGGAAGAACCATTATAGCTACTTTGCCTGAATAAAAAGTCTTTAACAATTACAACAATTCTTTCAATTCCAACAAACTGCTGATTTCGAAGGTGGGTTTTTCTGCAATGGATTCCTTTTGATAATTCACATATACCTGATCCATACCAAAATGCTTGGCAGCCAAAATATCAACCACTGGATCATCACCAATCATAATGCTTTCATCTTTTATTGCATCGGCTTGCTTTAAAGCATAGTCGAAAATTCTCTGATCCGGCTTCATACATCCGGCTACTTCTGAAATAATCACTTTATCAAAGAAAGAATCAATTTTTGAATGAGAGAGTTTCCTATGCTGCGTTTCTAAAAAGCCATTGGTAATAATGTGCATGCTGTACTTTGGACTCAAATATTCAAGCGTTTCAATGGTGCCATCATATAAGGCCGTTTTGGTAGGAGAAATTTCAACATAATCATTCGCCATAGAAAGCGGTAAGCCTTGGTCATAAATTTGAAAATGAGCTAAGGTAAGTCGAAATCTTTCCACATTAAGCACTTCCTTTCTTATTTCCCCTTTTCTATAAGCATCCCAAAGCATATTGTTAAAATGCGTATAGGTTTTTAAGAAGTTTTCGAAATCTGTGACTCCTTTCTCCAAAATTTCATGATTCACATAAAGATCGTGGATGGTATCACGGGCATTGGTATCCAAATCCCACAAGGTTCGATCAAGGTCAAAGAAAAGGTGTTTATAAACTTTCATAAAAGGAGTATCTTAGAGTAAGTCTTTGATAGTGTATATATTATAGTTGTACTTAAATCCGGAGCGAATAAAACGGGTGATTTTTTTGTACCACTTTATGTGGGCATATTTACCGTGAGGGAGGAGTGTTGGATTACAAATTTGAATATGCTCAGCGGTCTTTTGCAGATGCTTTATATAGGGTGAATAAAATTGTCGGATTACATCTTTTTTAATGGCATAAGTTCCAAAGTCAACTTTTTCTTCACTCAAAAACCTAAAATAATGAAAGTGGTAAAATACGGTACTGAACACTCCAAGAGAATCCTTTAGTTGATTTCCTTCAACAGTTTCATATTGTTGCACATTCCATGGAGCCACGCCACCGCCTTTATGCTGTATTACATGCACTCCTTTAAATCGTTCAGTCCAGTCGTCCAAATATTTTTGATCCCCAAACTTTCCTTGTTCATAGCGATTGAAACACCAATCTAAGCATGCTTGTCTCCACCATTGTAAGGCTTTTAAACCCAATGCATCGTTTCGGAACATCATGAATTGAACACAATAAATACCCGATAATGAGGATTTATCATAAGAAAGGGTGTAGTTGTGTTGGGTCAATAAAATACTTGAACCTTCAGCCTCTTTGATCAGTATTTCAGGGTTTCCGAAAAAATATAAATCTGCATCCAAATAAGTACAATGGTCTAATGCGTATTCCTGAATACAATATAATATCACGGAAGGAGTGCAGGTCCACATATACTCAACGTAGGTGCGACTTTCTTTAATATTCAGTAAATCAATGTCTTCAAATGCTTTAAGTGAAATGATACTTGCCTTTGACAGTTTTAGTTGATTAAGCACTTGATAAGCCGTATCATCAAAAGTAACTATATATAAATGGAAATCAGGGCAGTGCTCTAATAAAGACTCATACATGACCAATCCACGGCTCATGTAATTGGAATCGAAGTAAGTGCAGAAATTAAGCATGAAATAATTTCAAATTAGTGCACGTTGAAATATTTTCTAAGTATTTTAAGTACGATAAACTTAGAATACCTGAATACATTAAATTGAATATGGTTAATGCAATGTTGTTCTAATTTCTTGAAAATAGGATCGTTAAACTTTTCGTTTCCTTTAAGGGAAAGTTCCAAAGCAAATCCATATTGTTTTAATATGATAGAGAAAACAATTCCCAGCAGCACATCTCTTTTTGAAAAGTTTTCGATGTTTTCAAAAGTGTGTAAAAAAGAAACTTCACCCCAATTTGGCGAATGTTTAATAAGATATTGAATGTTTTTGTTTGTTTTTCCTGAAAGTTTATTCCCAACTAAGGATAAATCAATTCTTTGCGAGCCTTTAATAAACAAATCATTCATCCAATAGTGCTTATCTTTCATATAATCAACCAAGGCAAATAATTTATCTTCCCCTTTGTAAGCATCAATAATTCCGGGTTCAAAATCAGCCACCAAAACTTTTGCAAGCATTTGATCTGGAATGCTTTGGAAGAGTCTTAAATCGGTGCCTTGGGAGTCTGTTTTAAACCAGTCGATATAGTTAATGTTTAATTCAGCTAAAACGGATGGTATGTTGTTAGCGTTAAGGTTTACTTTCTTATTCAATTTAAACAAATCGGCAAAAGCCCAAACCTTTAATTTTTCTTCGTAGGGTTCTAAAGTACTTGAACAATAAGGGGAGGAGGTTAAATAGAATTCGAGCGATGGATCTGTTTTGTTGGTGATAATGCAATTATACAAGAATAATTTGTGGTATCCGGCGTGATCTTTTACGGTATATCCCAATTCCCTGTCGTCGGCATCAAAAGCAATGCAAATGGAATATTTAGCAATCTTTTTCCAAAACTTATACATTTCACCCGAAGCTCCAATATCCATCAAAACCGGTGGCTGCTCTTTAAATTCTTTTAATTTTAGTATGTCGTCAATAATTGCCATAAGATTTGTTCTTTAGTATATAACCTCTGTATTTTGCCGGTTTGAAAGTATTGATTTTTAATTTGTTTCCAATATATGAATCAAATTCATCTATGATATGAAAGTGTTTGCTGAAAGCTTCTTTTAAATGGGCTTCGTTGAAAAATCGACAAGGGTAGGAGGCAGGGTAAATGTTTGGATCTACTTTTTGAAGGGTAATGATATCTGTTGGGGAAGAAGAAATACCGGTTAAGTCAATAATTACATACTCGATTTTTTTCTGGCCGATGGTTTCAATAAGTTCGTAAGGATCTTCAATATATTGCAAAACGCTGGAAATTAGCACAACGGAAGGAGAATTTTCAAGTAAACAAGTGTCAATGGTATCGTAAAACTGAATTGTTTCGTTTTCGAAGTACTTTTTACCTTCTTCCACAAATTTTGGCTGTTCAACAATCATCCATTTGATATCTTCAAAAACCGATAAGTATTTTTTATGTTGATGATAGGTGCTTCCCAAAGAACCGCCAAAATCCAATAAATGCAATTTGCTTTTTTGAGCACCTATCCAGAGCAAAGTGGAAAGCAAGGGCCAAGAATATTCTGCTTTATGAAATACAATGGAGTCCCTTTCGAAAATCCCATTTCCATTAATGATTTCACGGGCAGCACCACTTACTTTAGAAATAATAAAATCGCTATCGTAGCCCACAGCTTTTTTCTCAGCTTCTTCCCAAGTAGCATAATTCCCTGTCCACTTGTTGGAACTTTTAAATAATGACAATGCGTCAAAAGCAATTTCGGGTAATAACTTGTTTAGGGTATAATTCATAATCTGTACTGGCAAAATTAAAAGAAATTACTGAATCTGAATATAGTTTTACTTTACATGCTGCTTTTTAAATTATATTAACTCGCATATTTATAAAAATATGGTCGGTACAAATGCTAAATAATAAATCTTCTTTACGAATTTGAACTTTCTTCATAAAGCTTATACCCCTCAGTGGTACCGAAAAATTCATGATATTAAATGAGTGAAATTTGCAATATGCTACTTTAAATATTGTAAAAAATAATATTCAATTGTTCGCATTTTGCACTTTATTAAGTATTTTTGTTAATCAAAAAAATAAAAAAGATGAGAAAAATTATACTTTCAATTTTTAGCTTAATTGCATGTCACGTTTCCGCTCAGATAAGTTGGGTGCAAAAAGCTGATTTTCATGAACCAAGAACAGAAGCTTTCGCTTTTTCGATTGGCAATTATGGGTATATTGGAAGTGGCTATAATGGATCTGATGTATCGGATATGTATCAATGGGATCAATCAGCAAATACATGGACAGTGAAAGCAAGTATTCCTATTGCACGGTCAAAATCAGTTTGGTTTAGTATTAATTCTATTGGGTATGTTGTAAGTGGAGCAAATTCTTCGGGAACTGTGTATAACGATTGTTATGAATATTCACCAACTTCGAATTCTTGGACTGCTAAAACTAGTATTCCTGGGGCAAGGCAAGGTGCTTGTGGTTTTGTAATTGGCAATTATGCTTATGTGGGGACGGGACAAGTTACAGCTTCCACATATTTGAATAACTTTTACAAGTTCGACCCCACAGCCAATACATGGACTGCCATTGCTCCGTTTCCCGGAATAGCGCGTTGCGCTGCATTTGCTTTTTCTGCAAACGGTAAAGGGTATGTTGGATGTGGCTTTAGTAGTCCAGATGGATCGACAATTATTTTTCACAAAGATTTTTATGAATATAACCCGGTTACAAACACTTGGTCACAGAAAGCGGACTTTGGGGGAGGTAAGCGTTGTTGGCCGGTAGGTTTAACCGTGAATAATATCGGTTATGCAGGTACAGGTTATGACTCAACGTATATTGGAGTTAAAGATATATGGTCATATAATCCCAATACTAATAATTGGCAACTTATGAGCAATTTTAATAGATTAGGCCGTTTTGCTGCAATCTCATTTACAATTGGAAATAAAGGATATATTGGTACAGGTTATCAGGAAACCGGTGCAGCCGGATTGTATCAAGATTTGTGGGAATTTTCTGATCCTACTTCAGTTAGTGAAATTCATGCTACTGATGTAATTTCAACGATATTCAATGATCACCTTTCTATTGTAAATTTTCAAAAAATGGGTAATATTAAAAATATTTGCTTGATGGATATTTCAGGGAAATTGATTAAACAATGGAAATATGTATCAGGTACAACTTATAATGTTTCTGATATTGCAACAGGAATGTATTTTATTCAATTGGAAACCTCGAATGGAGTAAGAACAGGGAAAGTAATGAAGAACTAAGTTTTCTGTTCATTGATTAAACTTTTATGTCGTCAATAATTGCCTTAAGATTTGTTCTTTCGTAAATAACCTCTGTAATTTTCCGGTTTGAAAGTATACATTGCCTAGCTCCCTAAAGGCCAATAAACCAACAAATTGAAGTTGAATTTAATGTAGGCTATGAATTCCCCCCATGCTGATAACACCTTCCATTCGGACTTAAGGTTTTTCGTTTGCATCGGTTTCCTTTTTTGGTGGTTCCTGAGCATTGAACACTTTGTCCTTTTTTATGCACCTTAGAGGAGTTTGAAGAAGAAAGGATGTTCCATGTCCAACAACTGATGCACACATTGCTTTCTACTTTCTTTTCAATGTTTTCCGGAAGGGTAGGGAAGAAGTTGATTCCGGTGAGATGCTCAACACTGTCGATACTAACCACATAAGATTGTAAAGAGGATTGAGCGCTTTGATTGGGTAAAACAAACCCTATTCCTTTGGTGCCATGAGAGGAATATTGCAAGACAACTTTGTAATAATATTTCGGAACAGCAACTTTATGATATCCAATGGTGGAAAGACCGGGCTCTAAAACGCCACCGGTAACCACATAAATACTGTCGTAAGCATTTGCCCAAGTTCTTACCAAGGATTCCAGCTTTTTCCATATTCCACGGTTAAAGCCGGGTACTTGCGGACTCATATTCGAATAATAAAAAGACTCTTTCATGGTAATGGCGCTGTAGAATTGGTCACCGGCAGGAGCCAAATGTCCTCTATCGTATCCCGAATTCTTGTAATCGGAGTTATCTGCCGAACCGGTTTTAACAAGGGGGTCTATCAGGAATTTATTATTTCTTTCGAAAGCCTTTTGCGTTTTAGCGCGAGTTAAAACATAAGCCACCCATTGAGCCTGCTCATATTTCTCTGAGTAATTAAGTGTATACCCAACATGATGTACAATTTGATCATTCTTATTTATGGTGGGGATTTCTATGTTTTGAGCCCTGCCATTGAAACAAATGAGTATAGAAATATATCCTAAGATGAAAGACGTGCTAATCTTTTTGAAATTCATGAACAAAGGTATGATTTTATCCTGCAATTTATTATATTGATAATCAAGCAAAAATATTTTGAATCAATTGTGTAAGACTGAATACGTCATCGAAATGCTTACACCTTTTCCAATACCTCTAATATTTTCACCATAGCTAGCGTATCTAAGTGGCAGTATTCCAATAAGTTTTTGCGAGTTTTAGCAATCTCAGCATCATCGTCACAATAGTAAAGATTTAAAAAAGCAACGCTGGCATCCATTCCGTTGCCTATTTCGAGGGTATCATAAGAGAACTCGGGGCAAAGTGCCGGCAATACCTTTTTAATTGAAGAAGATCCCTCCATGTTTTCTGTTCGATAAAGTCTTTGCCGAAAGGGGATAATCAAATCGACAAGCTTTTCTATAATGGCTCCAAGGGCCTCGGCATATTCAGGAAAATCACGACCCAATTCAATGAGTCGTAAGCGTTCGAATGCAATGTTGTACACCATTATGGTCTTAGCTTCTTTTGTTTCTTCTATGAGCTGCTTTATAAGTTCTTTCCTTGGATCCATGGCCGGGTTACTTTCCGCCAAATATTGAGTATGTTGTAAAGCTCCATTTTTTACTTTCTGAAAATGCAAAGAGTATTGAAAAGGGAGTTGTTGGTAAGGACGAGACTCGTCAAACAAAGGAATGGCCGGCATTATGGTTTCAAAATCCAGATGGCAGAGTGGATAAGAAATGCTGTTTATAAATGATTGTAATTCATCCTTATTAATTTCCGGAGTGCTGCTCAATTCAATAACTTCTTCAGCGGGAATGGGTGCAAACTTGCTACAATATTCACAAAAATCACAAGCATAAGGAGAAATACATTGATTTCCCATTTCAATTTGAGGTTCTTCTCCTTTAAGCATTTCTTGAAATAGCGCGATATTTTCCGGTATAAGTATCTGAAATGTATGTACATTCTCTAGAACACTTTCAGCCATGAATAAAGCCTTTACATCAATGTCACCCCTTCGAACATATTCCCGATCAAAGTGCATTATACTTACATTTTCTAGTGGCAAACCGCTTCCTTTAACCACATAATATTGTAGTGCCACATCTTTAATATGCTCTGATTTTGTGCTATTGGTGCTTTTAACTTCAAATAGGTGCCATCCATTCTCTTCTTTTTGTAATATGTCCACTGCAACCAAGGTATCCTTAAAGATGAAGGTTGCTTCATAAATAGTCTCTGCCCCTTGTTTAATAAACTCTTGGGTGCGTTTGGCTGATTGATATCCGGGGTAGTCTTCCAATACTGCCATTTTTCCATTGGGGAAGTATGTCCGGGCGAGTTCCCCGACGCTGGTTCCTGTATTGAAAATAGCTTGGGTGTATTCACCAATGGCTCTTTCGTTTTTTTTATGAACGTATAACCATAAGGACTTTTGACAATTTATTCCTCGAATGTATTTGGATTTAGATAACATATTGAGCATTTTTTTTATGATATTCAAAAGTAAGACTTTCAAACACCAGAGTACGTCGTTTTGAGAATCATTTTATCATTAGCATAAAATTATAAATTCTTATCTATAATCTTGTCTGATAATTTAGGGGGCTGAAACAACACTCAACTTAATAATAACTAATAACTTAACAACCAATAAACTAATAATCAATATTGGAGAGTAATATAAACTGTGTCACCAAAGTTTAACAATTGAGTACAAATTCCCCTTATTTTTTCGATAAATACCCGTATTTTTGAAAAAGGAAATTTTCGATCATTACCGTTTAAAACTTTGATTATCAAAACTAAGCTTTTATCTATTTAAAGACCATTCATGCCATCCAACAATGCTCGTTTTATAAAGTTTTTCTTATTTCTAACTGTTTTATGCGCCTTCCAGGGTGCCCATAGCCAATCGGTGAACATCATTGTGAAAAATAAAGAAAACGCTACCTTGCCCGGTGCCGTGGTACAAATTTTTCGTTTTGCAGATACCACTTCTGCCGGAATTAACAACATCACCAACAGTGTTGGAGAGGTGCATTTTACCCTCAAACTCAAGAATCGTTATAGAATTCGTATCAGTTATCTCGGTTACAAGACGCTTCAGGATACCCTTATAGTAACATCGGAACATCAGAGGTTCGAATATCAATTGACTGAAAGTGCAATCACCATGGGGCTGGCAACGGTAAATGCACAAAAGCCTTTGATTCGTCAAGAAGATGATAAAATGATAATCGATCCCATGCCCCTGATCAATTCCAGCAGTAATACTATGGAAGTACTCGAAAAAACACCCGGTTTATACGTGGATCAGGATGGCAATATTTATTTAAGTTCAACCATATCCGCTTCTATTTATATCAATGGAAACGAATTGAAAATGAGTACAGAGGACATTGCTACCATGCTCCGAAGTTTACCGCCTAACAGCGTCGATCGTATTGAAGTGATGAGAACGCCTTCTACCAAATTCGATGCTGCCAGTTCCGGAGGCATTATCAATATCATTCTTAAGAAAGGGGTGAAGATAGGACAAACCGGTTCTGTAAATATAGGGTTGAATCAGGGTTATTATGGAAACCGTTTTGCCGGGTACAGCTTAAATTACAGTGGCGATAAAACAACCTCCTATTTGAATATGAATTATAATCATAACGAATTAAGAGAACAAATCCATTCGGTACGCACTTTAGCTACCGATACATTATTGCATCAAACTTCCTCCAATAAACAACAAAGCGAACAAGGATATATTGGTTATGGTATAAATTATGAGTCTTCTAAAAAGCTCAGCCTGAGTTACGATGGCAGACTGAGTTTAAGCTTCCCTGATAATCATCCCCAAAGTTCAAGTCAGATTAAAAACATTGAGAATCTACTCTTCGAAAATGAAAATCAAAGCCATTTTAAAGCGGATTTCGTGAATATTCAGCAAGATTTTGGCTGTATTCTTAAGTTCGACACCCTAGGTTCAAATCTCGACACTAAATTTAATTACAGTTTCAATAGCAACAATTCACGTCAAGCTTATTTGTCAGACATCACATTCCCATTAAGCCAAATACTGGAAGGGGATGGCACCAACCATCAGCAAAGGCATTACTTGGTTTTTCAATCGGATCTTACTTATAAACTTCCTTTAAAGTTTCAGGTGGAATGTGGTATCAAAATCAGTTACCAGGATTATAAAAGCAGTTCTGAATATGTTACCATAAACAACGGCATACGCAATCCGGATACCTTGCGTACCAATGCATTTAATTATGTGGAAAATATAAATGCAGGCTATGCACAAATGTCCAAAACCTTCGGGAAATGGTTTACCTTAAAGACCGGAGTCCGGTTAGAACAAACTTATATGAAAGGAAACCAGACCATTCCGGCCGACACCAGCTTTCTTGTAAACAGAACCGATTGGTTTCCGTACATTTATATCAGTCGGGAGCTGTTTAAAATATTCGGAATTAAACTACAGGGTTTTTTAATTTACCGAAGAACCATCAATCGTCCCGACTACCAAAGTTTAAATCCATACATTAAGTATATCGATGAGTTTACCTATGAAACAGGAAATCCATCTTTGAAACCTCAGTTTACCAACAATTATGAGTTCAATGTTAGTTTCAACAGATCGGAAGAGCGTCGTGTAGGGAAAGAGTGTTCAGAGCCGTGTA